>DATDCR010000072.1:0-8432 GCA_036524215.1 Burkholderiales bacterium | reverse complement strand
CGCGGAATCAAATACGCCCAATAAACTGGGTCAGTTTCTTGAGGACCGTTTCAGGCTGATCGCGGAACGGCGCGTGGCCGCAGCGCTCGAGCTTGAGCAGCTCGCACGGTCCTTTCACGCAGCGCTCGATCTCGTCGAGCTGCGCCATCGTGCCGTACTCGTCGTCGTAGCCCTGGATCGCAAGCACCGGGCACGCGATGTTCGGCAGGTAGTCGCCGCGGATGTCCCAGCCCTTGAACTCGGGATCGAGCCACACGTCCGCCCAGCCGTAGAAGGTCTTGCGCGCGTCGCGATGGTAGCGGCCGAGCTTCGCCGGGAGGTCCGTCGTCTCGAACGTGTGCGCGGCCTTCTCGATCGAGCTCAGGCAGATCGGCTCGATGAACACGTGCGGTGCCATCGCCACCACGGCGCGCACGTGGTAGCCGGCGCCGGCGTGGATGAGCGAGATCGAGGCGCCGTCGGAGTGGCCGACGAGTATCGGCTTCTCCACCTTCAGGTTCTTCAGGAGGTCGGGAAAGGCCTGCAATGCTTCCTCGTGCATGAAGCTCACGAGCCTTCGCTTTTCCTGCAACACGTCGGACTGGCCGTAGCCATAGCGGTCGAAAACGAGCGCCCGGCAGCCGCTCGCCTGCGCCACCTTCGCGGGGAAATCGCGCCATTGCCGGATCGAGCCGAGGCCTTCGTGCAGAAAGACGAGCGTCGGCTTGGCGAGCGCTCCTTCGCCGATCCATTCGTAGGCGACCGAGCGGCCCGCCGCAGTCGCGAAAGGCATGCGGCGAATTTAGCACGCGATAATCGCCGCCTCGATGCGTTTCGCAACCTGGCTGGTGCTGCTCGCGACGTTGCTCCTCTGGTCGGGGAACTGGATCGTCGCGCGCGCGGTGCGCGCCGAGATCTCGCCGGGCATCGCGACGGTCGGCCGCCTGCTTGTCGTGCTGGTCATCCTTCTGCCGTTCGCGTTCAACGGGCTGCGGCGCAAGCTGCCGCAGCTCACGCGTCGCGACTGGTGGGTCTTCGCGGGGCTCGGCCTCTCCGGCGGCGGCCCGCACCTCGGCCTGCAATGGCTCGGCCTTCACTACACCACGGCGGCGAGCGGCATCCTCTATCTCTCGACCACGCCGATCTTCATCCTGCTCTACACGATCGCCCTCGGCGAAGGCAGCGTGCTTCGCCAGTGGGTCGGCGTGGCGATCTCGTTCACCGGCGTGTTCCTCATCGCGACCCAGGGCCATGTCGCCGATCTTTCGTTCAACATCGGCGACCTGATGGCGCTCGCCTCGATGATGATGTGGGGCGGCTACACGGTGCTGCTGCGCGTGAAGCGCGACCCGCTCGAGGTCATCGAGCTCCTTTGCATGGTGTGCGCCTTTGGCGCGCTGTTCATGATCCCCTGGCTCGCGGCGGAGGCGATGATCGGGGCGCAGCTCCGACTCACGCAGGAAGGCGCGCTCGCGGTGCTCTACTCGGCCATCGGCTCGCTTCTGCTCGCCTATGCCGGCTGGAGCTATGTCGTGGCGCGCATCGGCCCGGCCCGCGCCGGCGTGACGCTGCACCTCATGCCGGCCTTCGGGGTCCTGCTGTCCGTTCTCTTCCTCGGCGAATACCCGCGCTGGTTCCACTTCGCCGGCATCGCGCTGATCCTGGCGGGCGTCGCCTTGTCCTCGATCAGAGCTTCATCGGTTGCCAGTAGCCGGTGAGCTCGAGATAACCGCGGCCGACCTCCTTCTGCGCCGCAAAGGCGCGCACCGCGCCTTCCCAGTAGATGGTGCCGGTGCTCGCGCGAGCGTCCATTTCCTGGTCGTCCATCAGAGGCTCAAGGCGAAGCTCGTTCACCTGCATGGAGACGGGATATTCGACGCCCGTGCGCGGCGACTTCCACGTGCGCAGCGGCTTGAACGAGACGCCGGGCGGCGCGTAATGGATGCCGCCCGCCTTTGAGCGCATCTGGAAAGCCATGCGCGAGCCGCCGTCGAAGAGGTTGATTCCCGTCCAGTCCCAGCCTGCCGCTTCCGGGGCGAGATAGGCGCTCGACCATTCGTGATCGAGCCAGGCGGTGCCTTTCACCTCGCGGCCGTTCACCCTGCCCCCGACTTGCAGTTGCGGCTGGCTGTAGTAGTAGCTCGCCTCTTCCGGGCGCCGGCCTTTTCGGCTGAAGCCGCCCTCGCCCTGCGGAACCGGCGGCCCCTTCACGGCGAACGACAGGTCGAAGTCGAAATCGCGCGCGCCGATGCGGGCGCGATAACGCTCGCCGTCGAGCGAAAGCGACCAGTCGTCGATCCACGCGGACATCCGCTCGGTCTCGGCGCCGGCGAGCGTAAGGCCCGCGCGCGCCGCGAGCTGGTCGTGCACCAGGCGGCCGCGCTTCGGATCGGACAGCGCCGCATGCGCGAGCAGGATCTGGCGGGGATTGAAGGCGCTCGGGTTGTCGCTCGCCTCGTCCGGACGGGCGCGGAAGAAGGTGATCTGGAATCCCAGCGGGCCCTCGAGCCAGCCGGTGATGTACCACCACTCGGTGCGGAAGTCCGGATGCGCGCCGTGGTCGCGCGGAAAGACGAGCGCGCGCGGCGCGACGACCGGATAGCGGACGTTACCGCCCCACGCGGCGAAGGGTAACAAGGAAGCCGCGAGGAAATGGCGGCGCTTCACCAGTCTTCTCTCACCGCTCGCACCGGGCCCATGCCCATCGCTTCCTTGCCGGAGAGGACCGCCGTGACGATGGCGAGCGCGATCAGCACGGCGACCAGCGAAGCGAGCAGCAGGAACGGCGGATGCAGATCGATGCTCCAGTTGAACGACTGGCGATTGACGACGTAGACCAGCACCAGGCTCACCGCGCTGCCGCAGACGAGGCCGGCGATCGCGCCGACGCCGGCGAGCAGGCCGCCTTCCGCCGCCAGCATGCCGCGGATCTGCCGGCGCGTTAGCCCGAGGTGGCGCAGCATGCCGAGCTCGCGCCGCCGCGCCAGGACCATGGCGCCGAGGCTCGACGAAAGGCCGAACAGGCCGACCAGCACCGCGACGGCTTCCATCGCGTAGGTCACGGCGAAGCTGCGGTCGAAAATACCGAGCGAGACGCTGCGGATCTCGCCGGAATCCGACACCTCGAGCTCGCCGCCGCCGGGCAGCGCGCGGATCGCGGCCATTACGTCGGCGCGCGTCGCGCCGGGCGCAATCCACACGGCGGCATCGTTCACGCGCTGGTCGCCGGTCAGCGCGACGTAATCGGAGCGGTCGATGACGATGGCGCCGTGCTGGCGGGCATAGTCGCGCACCACGCCGGCCACCGTGACGCGGTGCTGGCGGCCAAGGAGCGGAAGGTCGACCCGGTCGCCGGGCTTGAAGCCGTAGAGGTCCTTCACCGCCTCGCTGACCCAGATGGCGTTCGGCGGCACGCCCGGCAGCTTCTCGACCAGGGGAAAGCCGATCGCCGCGCGATCGCGCGCAATGAGGACCAGCGGTGGCCGCGCCGGGTCGAGGACGACGCGCCCGCTGCGCAGGAAGTCGATGCGTGCCACGCCCTGCAACTCGCGCACGCGCTGCTCGAACTGCGGCTCGATGACGCCGGTATCGCCGGACTGCGTGGTGCGGAAATAGAGGTCCGCCGGCAGCACGCTGCCCAGCCAGTCGTCCACCGACTGCCGGAACGAGGCGACCATGATCGCCATCGCCGCCATCAGCGAAAAGCTCGCCACGATGGCGGCAAGGCACACCGCCGCCTGGCCCGGCGCGGCGCGAAGCTGCGCCAGCGCGAGCGCCAGGCCGGGATTGCGCGGCAGCGGCAGGAGGTCGAACACGAGGCGCGAGAGGCGCGGTACCAGCGCCACCGAGCCGACCAGGATGCAGGCGATCGACAGGTAGCCGAAGACCGGCAGTCCGTCGATCGGCCGCAGTTGCGCGAGAAAGGCGCCGCCGGCCAGCAGGGCGACGCCCGGCAGCACCGGGCTCGCGCGCGTGAACATCGTCTGTTCGTCGCCGGCCTTGAGCGCGCGCGCTGGCGGCGTGCGCGCCGCGTCCAGCGCCGGCAGCAGCGCGCCCAGCACGCACACGGCAACCCCGGCGGCGAAGTAGGCGACGGCGCCGGGCAGCGAAAACCCGAGCTGCGGCGCGAGGCCGCGAAACATCCCGGCGCCCAGGTCCGCGCCCCATTCGCCGACCGCGGCGAGCGCGAGCAGGTAGCCCAGTGCAACGCCGAGCGCGGCGCCGAGCGCGCCGAGGGCGCCGGCTTCGAGCAGCACCAGGCGCGCGATAGCGCGGCGCTGGAGGCCCAGCACGCGAAGCAGCGCGTGCTCGGCGCGGCGGCGGACCGTCTCCAGCGCCTGCGCCGAAAAGACCAGGAAGCCTCCCGTGAAGAGCGCCACCATGGCGAGCACGTTGAGGTTCACGCGATAGGCTCGCGACGGGTAGCTCGCCGCCTGCTCGAGCGTCTCGACGGCCGTCGCGTGCACGCCCGGCGGCAGCAGCTTCCCGATCTCACGCACCACTGCTTCCCGGTTCGCGTTCTTGCGCAGCCGGATATCGAGGCGATTGAGCTCGCCCAACCGTCCGAAGCGCCATTGCGCGGTCGCGATATCGACGAGCGCGGATTGGCCGCGCAGCGCGGACGAGGCGAGCACGTCGGTCACCCGGAATTCGACCGCGTGCTGACCCACCACCAAGGGCAGTCGATCGCCCTTCCCCAGCCCCAGGGCGGCCGACGCGCCGGCCGAGAGCAATAGCCTGTTCGGCGCCAGGAGCTCGCGCGCTTCCCCGAAAGCGAGCGCCGGCTGGAGCACGGCCGCGCGCAGGATGTCGACGCCGATGACGTGCAGCGTCCTTTCGCTGCCGGCGATGCCGACGTCGAGCTCGAGCACCGGGCTGACAAAGCCCACGCCCGGCAAGCGGGCAATCGTGGGATAAAGCGCTTCGGGGAAACCGGCGCGCCCACCGCGCACCTCGATGTCCGCTTCGCCCGCCACGGTGCGCACCGCGGCGGCGACGTCCTGCACGGCGGCGCCGTTGACGAGATGCACCGCATAGCCGAGCGCAACGCCGAGCGCGATGCCCGCCACGGAGAGAAGGATGCGGCCCCGCGGGCGATGCAAGCCGAAGAGCACGAGCAGGCGCAGCATGCGCACGCACTATAGCTGCGTTGTCGCCCTTCGACGTCAGGGCGCGTGGCTGCATCTACGGAACTAGTGCACACGGGTTGATCCGTCTTATGCGCGGGCGCAGCTTGGCACCATGCCGCGTCCTGGCCTCGTTCTCTTCGCTGCTTCCTGCCTTCTGCTCGGCGCGTGCGAGCCGATCGCCGTCGCCGTCCTCGGCGCGGGCGCCTCCGCCGCGCTGCGCTACAACCTGGACGGCGTCGCCTCGCGCACCTTCACCGCGCCGGTCGCCGCCGTCCGGACGGCGTCGCTCGCCGCGCTCGAGCGCATGGGCATCAAGCTCGACAGCACGGACACCTACGACAACGGCGAGCTGATCTACGGGCGCGCCGAGAACCGCGACATCGAGATCGAGGTCGAGCCCATCACGAAGCAGGCCACGCGCGTGCGCATCACCGCGCGCGGCGGCAGCCTGCTGTACGACAACGCCACGGCGGTCGAGCTCGTGCAGCAGACGGAAAAGATCCTCGAGGCCGCGGCAATGGCGAAGACGACGCTCCAGCCGGCCTCCGCCTCCGCCGCGGCCGGCGGCCCGCCGCGCCTCACCGCGAACTAGCGCACAGGAAAGCGCGGCGGCGCTGGTCTAGACTGCCTCCCTATTGCAAGGGAGGTCGTCCATGATCAAGACAAGTCTCGCCGCTGCGCTGCTCGTTTCGCTCGCGTTGCCGAGCGCACCCACCTTCGCCGATCCGCCGCCCTGGGCGCCGGCGCACGGCTGGCGCAAGAAGAACGACCCGAACTACGTCGGCTACACCGGCAAGCGCTGGGAGCGCGACTATGGCGTGATCGAAGGCCGCTGCGATACGGACAAGATCGGCGCGGTGCTGGGCGCCGTGGTCGGCGGCGCGGTCGGCTCGCGGGTCTCGGACCGGGAGAACCGGCCGGTCGCGATCCTCGTCGGCGGCGTGATCGGCGCCGTGATCGGCGCGAAAGTCGGCCGCTCGATCGACGAGGCGGATCGCGCCTGCATGGGCCATGCGCTCGAGCTCGCCGGCGAGCACCAGACCGTGTCGTGGCTGAGCCGCTCCGGCGTGCGCTACGAGCTCACGCCGACCCGCAACGTGGGCGACCGCAGGAATCCCTGCCGCGAGTTCACGACCAGGGTCGCCCACGGCCGTGCTGCCGATGCCGTGACGGGCGTCGCCTGCCGCCAGGGCAACGGCGACTGGGTGTTCAAGAGCTAGCGGCGCAGGATATCGGCGTCTTCGTCCGCGCTTTTCGCCGGCTCGGGCTCGCGCGCGAGCAGCTGCTCGAGGCGCATGACGTGGCGCTGCTCGTCCGCCGCCATCTCCGCCGCGAAGGCGCACACCGTGTCGTCGTTCGCGTGCTCGGCAACGTCGATGTAGAAGTTCTGTGCGCGCCGCTCGATCGACAGCGCGAGCTTTAGCGCGTCACGCGCGCTTTTCGGCGCCGCCACGCGATCGGCTTGCGGCCCGAGGTAGTGCCAGGCGTACTCCCAGCCGTAGAGCGGCGGCAGCGCGCGCTCCGCGGTGCCGAGCGCGAGCGCCTCGTACTGCTCCTGCTCTTCTCTTCCGATCTTCTCGAACTCGTCGGCGATGTAGTCCATGCCGACGTCGCGCATGAAGCGCTCCAGCTCGACGAAGCGCTTGAACGCCTCGCGCTCGATGGAGAGCGCGTGCGCGTAGAGTTCGATCAGGTTCTGCGGCAGTAGTCTCTGGCCCATGCGTGCGAATTTCCTCGGGCCTAAAGCTACCGTTCGGAAGTTACGCACGAAGATGGGGAGCGGCGCCCCATCATGGCCCACAGAGAATGTCGCCGGATTTGTTAAACGAAAAACCTACTGCGCTTTGATCCCTGCCTCCTGGATCACCTTGCCCCACTTGGCCTTCTCGGCGCGAATGAAGGCGGCGAACTCCTCGGGCGTGTCCGCCGCGACGTACGAGCCGCCGCTACGCACCTGCTCGACGATCTCGGGCGAGGTATAGGCCTTCACGATCTCGCGGTGCAGGGTCTGCACGACGGCCTGCGGCGTCCCGGCGGGAACGAAGATGCCGTTCCACGCGATCGCCTCGAGCTCCGGCAGCCCCGCCTCGCCCATGCTCGGCACCTCCGGCAGGATGGCAAGGCGCTCGCGCGCCATCACGGCAAGCGCGCGCAGCTTCCCCGAGCGCAGCGAGGCGAGCACCACCTGGGGCACCGGGAAGGCGCTGTTCAGCTGCCCGCCGGCGAGGTCGGGCAGCTCGGAATTGACGCCCTTGTAGGGCACCTCGAGCAGCCGGATGCCACGCGCCTTCTTCAGCATCTCGGCCGCCAGCTGGCTCACGCTGCCTGGTCCGTGCGACGCATAGGAAAGCGCATCCGGATGTGCCTTCGCATAGTCCAGGTATTCCTGCAGCGTGCGCGCCGGCACCGCGGGATTCACGACCAGCAGGAGCGGCGTCATCGTGAAGCGGGAGACCGGACTCAGCGCCTCGTTCAGCCGGCAGCAGGGGTCCGGCGTGAGCAGATCGCCGACCGCGTTGTTGATGAGCGCGAAGAACATCGTGTGCCCGTCCGGCGCAGCCCTCGCCGCCTCGCGCGCCGCGATCATGCCGTTGGCGCCGGGCTTGTTCTCCACGATGGTCGGCTGGCCGAGCGCCGCCGTCAGCTTGGTCGCGATCTGGCGCGCGCGGATGTCCGGCGAGCTGCCCGGCACCGACGGCACGAGGATGCGCATCGGCCGGCTGGGAAAGCTCTGCGCGAGCGCTACGGCGCTCCACAGGGCAAGCAAAACGGCGGTCCACCGCGAGGCGGCTGGCATGGCGTTCCCTCCTCGCGGCGGATGATAACGGCTTTACTGCGAGAGGTAGCTCCGCGCGAGGACGAGCTCGGGCCGCGGCTCCCCTTTGCCGGCAAGCTGCACCAGCCGGGTGTAATGACGCCGCGCCGCGCTTGCGTCGCCGCTCATCTCGGCGGCGAGCGCCGCGCCATAGAGGCTGCGAAAGCGGTTCGGCTCGCGCTGCTGCGAAAGCTCGTACTCCTTCAGCGCCTCGGCCGGCCGCTTCTGCTCCATCAGCATGTCGCCCAGCAGCTCGCGCGCGGGCAGGATGCGCCCGGGCGTTACCGGATGCTTCTCGTTCTTGTCCTCGAGGTCCGCGGCCCGGCGCATGAGCCCGAGCGCCTCGTCGTTGCGGTTCTCGGCAAGCGCGACCCAGCCCGCCGCGGAAAGCCGCATGATCTCCACCTCGGTCGCCCAGTAATCGTTCTTCGCCGCACGTAGCGCATCGCGGCGCTTCGTGATCTCCTCGAGCTCCGCTTTCGCCGCACTCGCGTCGCCGCTGCGCGCGG
>DATDCR010000071.1:0-2634 GCA_036524215.1 Burkholderiales bacterium | reverse complement strand
ACGCCGGGCACAAGCGCCTGATCGAGCTTTGCCAGGCGGACAAGGACATGCGCGCCGTGCCGCTCACCACGGAGGAAGAAGGCATCGGCCTTGCCGCCGGCGCCTGGCTCGGCGGAGAGAAGACGGTGCTCCTCATGCAGTCGAGCGGCGTGGGCAACCTCGTCAACGTCCTCGGCATGGTGCAGGTGTGCCGGTTTCCGCTCGTGATGCTCGTCACGATGCGAGGCGAGCAGGGCGAGTTCAATCCCTGGCAGGTGCCGATGGGACAGACCACGGCGCGGGTGCTCGAGACGATGGGCGTCGCCGTGCGCCAGGCCGGCGAGCCGGAAACGGTGGCGGGGCATGTGAAGGCGGCCTTGCGGCGCGCCTTCGAAGCGCACGGCGCCGAGGCGGTCCTCATCGCGCAGCGCGTGATCGGCATCAAGAGCTTCCAGGAGCAGAGGAACCAATGAGCACGCTCCATCGGCGCGACGTCGTCAAGCAGCTCCTGGATAAGAGAGGCGATCTGCTCGTTGTCGCCGGCCTGGGTTCCACCGCGTGGGACATCACGGCCGCCGGCGACTCGCCGCTCAGCTTTCCGACCTGGGGGGCGATGGGGCAGGCCGCCATGCTGGGACTCGGCCTGGCGCTCGCGCAGCCGAAACGGCGCGTCCTCGTCATTACCGGCGATGGCGAGATGCTGATGGGCATCGGCTCGCTGGCGACGATCGGCGTGCAGCAGCCGCAGAACCTGACGGTGGTCGTGATCGACAACGAGCGCTACGGGGAAACCGGCATGCAGCGTACCCACACCGCGTATGGCATAGATCTCGCCGCGGTAGCCGCAGCCTGCCGAATCCCCAATACTCTGACCGTCAGGGAAAAGCTCGAGCCGCTGCGCGAGCTCATCTACCGCACGCCGGGGCCGAGCTTCGCCGCCGTCAAGGTAGTCGACGAGAAGCTACCTCTCGTCCTTCCGCCGAACGACGGCGTGCTGCTCAAGGCGCGGTTTCGCCGCGCCTTGCTGGGGGAATCAGCCGACGTGCTGCCGCAGGAACGCTAGCGTCCGCTCGCGCGCCAGCTTGGCCGCGGGCGCGTTGTAGGAGCCGCGGTGGTCGCAGTTGAAGCCGTGGTCCGCCTCGTAGATGAAGATCTGCTGCTTCTTGTGCTTCTCGGCGAGCTTCCTCACGCCATCGACCGGGATGTGCTGATCCTTGTCGCCGAAGTGGCCCATCACGGGCACCTTGGGCTCGAGGTTGGCATTGTCGAGGATGCCGCCGCCGTAATAAGGCACCGCGCACGAGAGGCCGCTCACGTTCGCCGAAGCCATCCATGCGACGAAGCCGCCCCAGCAATAGCCGACGATGCCGACCTTGCCGGCCTTGGCCGCTTCCTTCACCGCCGCCTGCGCGTCCTTCAGGGCCATGTCGGTCGTCACCTTCGCGCGGATGTCGCGGCCTTTGGCGATGTCGTCGGGCGTGTAGCCGAGATCGACGTTCTTCTGCACGCGGTCGAACATCGCTGGCGCAATGGCGACATAGCCGTCCGCCGCGAACCCATCCGCGACCTGCTTGATGTGGCTGTTGACGCCAAAGATTTCCTGAATGACGACGATGCCGCCGCGCGGCTTGCCTGCCGGATCGGCGCGGTACGCCGAAAGTTTGTGGCCGTCGGCGGCAGTGAGTTCGATCATCTTGCCCATGGGTGCTCCTCCTAGAAATGGAATTCGGGGTCAGGTTACTAATTCGGCTGGCGCGCAGCTTACGAGAATTAGTGACCTGACCCCAAATTCCCTAGAATCACCGCAGTGATAGCCATGTTTGAAGCGATCATCGAGTTCCCCAAGATGAAGGTGGCGGTGGTGACGCGCGACGAGCGCGTCGCCGAGATCCGCTACCTGCATCCGAAGACGAAGTTGCGCGCACCGACGAGCGCGCTGGCCGAGCGCGCCGCGCGGCAGCTCGAGCGCTATCGCGACGATCCGGATGCGCCGTTCGATCTGCCGCTGCTCATCGAAGGCACGGACTTCCAGCGCAAGCTGTGGGAGGCGCTATGCGCCATCCCGCGCGGCAAGACGCTCACCTACGGGCAGATGGCAGCGCAGCTCGGCAGCGAGCCGCGCGCGATCGGCCAGGCCTGCGGGGACAACAAGCTGCCGATCGTGATCCCGTGCCACCGCGTGGTCGCGGCGAATGGCATCGGCGGCTTCGCGCATTCCACGGGCGGCTATCTGATCGAGGCGAAACGTTGGCTCCTGATGCACGAGTGCGGCGCGGACAGCTTCGAGCTGACGTCCTAGACGCCTTTTGCGACGCCCTGTGGCTGGAGGACGGGCTGTCGCAGAACACGATTTGCGCCTATCGCGCGGATCTGCAGCAGCTGCAGGCCTTCCTCGGCGGTGATCTGCTGAAAGCGGAGGAGGCGCGCGTTTTCTCCTTCTTCGCGTCGCGCAAAGGGCGCGCCTCGAGCGCAGCGCGCCGCACCTCCAGCGTCAAGCGCTTCTACCAGTACTGCGTGCGCGAGCGCCTGATCGACGCCGATCCGACGCTCAAGCTCGATCCACCGAAGCGTGCGCCGAGATTCCCGAAGACGCTCTCGGAGGAGAACGTCGAGGCGCTCCTTGCCGCGCCCGATGCCAAGACCGCGCTAGGCGTG
>DATDCR010000070.1:0-2477 GCA_036524215.1 Burkholderiales bacterium | reverse complement strand
GCGATAGATCAACAGCATCGCTCGGGGAACAGACGCCGACTGCGGCCCGGAACGCAACCAGGCGGCGAGCGCGCTGCCCGCAGGCAAAAAAAGAGGGCGCCGCGGGGTCATCGCGCGGCCACCGCGTGCCGCCCGAGGCGCGCTTCGATTTCGCCTCGCATGCGCAAAGCGACTTCGGGGTGCGCCGATGCCAGGTTGTCCGTCTCCCAGGGATCTTGCTCAAGGTCGTACAGGGCGTCGTTCAGGTCGGGCATGTACGGGTAGCTGATGGCGCCGAAATAGGCCACGTATTTCCATTGCCCCAGAATCATCGCCACCGAACCATTGGCGAGCGAGCCCGAGCGGCTGGACTGCTGGAAGTTCATCGAGAACACCGGGCGCTCGATCGACTTGCCGTGCATCAAGGGCACGAGCGAAATTCCTTCGCCGCGCTCCGCGCCCGGGATCCCCGCCAGCTCGAGCAGCGTCGGCTTGATGTCCACCAGCTCGGTCAGAGCGCTGACTTGGCGGTGCGCGCGCTGCGCGGGGGCCTTGATGAAGAGCGGCACCCGCACCAGCTCGTCATGCAGCAGGGGTCCGCCATGCTCGCCGTACCCCTTGGTGAAGCTCTCCCCGTGATCCGCGCTGATGACGACGATTGCGTCGTCGTAGAGGCCGCGTTTCTTCAACTCGTCGAGGAAAGCGCCGATGTGATGATCGACGTAGCGGATCGACTCGTCGTAGCGGTCGCGCAGTGCGCCGGGGAAATCCAGCTGATGGAGCGCGAGGAAGAGGTTCGGCGGCGTCGTCGAGCGCCGATCGCGCCCGTCCGGGCCAGGATTGAACAGGCCGACAAACGGCGCCGGTGTCACGTAGGGCGCGTGCGGCGGAAAGAGATGGATCCAGAGGAACACCGGCCGGCCAGCCGGCGCGGCTGCCAGCATGGCGCGCGCCTCGGCAAACACCGGTCCCGGGTCGAAATGGCGGCTGTCACACAAGGCGAGCATGTCCGCCGCCTGCATGACGAGCGAAAGCAGCTCGTACCAGACGAGCGAATGCGAGATCACGGTCTGCAGGTCGGTATCAAGCCGGTAGGCCGGATTGGCGGCGAAGCACTCGGACTTCGCCGTCATCGCGAACTGAGGTTCGATGCCGAGGTGCCGGGGAGAGGCAAACGAGTTGGTCGCCACCGACGCGGTGAAATAGCCCGCCTGCGCAAGCAACGACGGCAGCGAGTCGGCGAAGAGGCGCCGCGCCGGCCTGCCTTCCAGCTGGATGACGCGATGCTCCCAAGGCCGCACGCCGAACAGGAGCGACGCTACGGAGCTGGTGGTGAAGTTCGCGCTCGCGTAGTTGCGCTGGAATACAGTCGCTCCGCCCGCGAACTCAGCGAGGCGCGGTGCCGTCGGCCGCGCATAGCCGTACGTCGGCATGTGCAGCGCCGAAAGCGTATCCACGGTGATGAGGTAGATCGAGGGGCGCTTTCCGGCGCTCGGTGGCACGGCGGGTATCTCGGCGTCGCCTTCTGCGCTCGCCACGACCGCGAGCGCGGCGAGCGCGCCGAGCGTCACGAGAGCCGCGCCGGCGCGCAGGCTGGCCGCGACCGCCGATAGGATTGCAGCACGGCGCTTGCGCGCCACGCGCCAGCCGATCGCAACGCAAGCCGCCAGCAGCACGAGCATCCTCAGCCAGCGCAGCTCCGGATCGTAGGCGATGTAATGCGAACTCCAGAGAAGCAGTCCGTGGCCCACTGCGAACGCGGCGAGCGCCACCCCGAGCCAGAGCGCGGCGAACGTGCCTTTGCGCCGGCCCATCGCCAGGCAGGCGAGGCAGCAGACAACCGAGGCGAGCAGTGCCATCACCAGCGCGTACAAATAGATGCGCGCCGCCTGATTCGGCATGGCATACGCCATGACGCCGGGCGCCGCATAGATGACGTCGATCGGCAGGAAGCCGCCGGGAAACACGAGGAAGAGCAGCGCGAGCGCCCCGGCGGGTTCGGTCGGGGCGAGGCCCCCCCACCGCGCCGCTGTCATTCGCCGCGCAGTTTCTTGGACAACATCGAAAAGAACTCGGCGATCTTATGGCGCAGCACCGCCCACGCGCCGGCGATCGCGATCAGCAGGGGAAAGAGCAGCTGATAGAGCCAGCCGCCCACGTTGGGGTCGATGTACGCATGCGCTTCGTGTTGACCGCAGACGAACGCCACGACCGCGAACAGTAACTTCTCTCGCATACCGGCAACATACCAGAAGCGCCGTGCCCTCTCTGAGAACGATCTCTCTATATGATCGCGATCGAATCAGGCAGTGGCGAAACTTCCTTTCAGGCCAACCAGGTTGGCGTAGCGGCGGCCTTGCGTGCGCTCGACCAGCGCGCGCGGGCTGCCGATCGCCGTCAACGTGCCGCGGTTTCCGGACAGCTCGTAGAGCCGCAATCCGAGATCGTGCAGCATCTCCAGGTACTCGAGGCCGTCCGCGCCGCAGCGCGAGAGCCCA
>DATDCR010000069.1:0-4075 GCA_036524215.1 Burkholderiales bacterium | reverse complement strand
AGCAGCGCCGGCACGGCGTACGTGTCCGCGCCGAGGCTCGCCTGTATCAGCACCTCGGCGAGCGCATCGCGCGGGCTGCGGCTCGCGAGGTAATCCGCGCGCTCGCCGAGCGCGTTTCTCTGCACGAGCGCGTATTTGCCCGCGAGGCCGGGATAGCGGCGCTTCGCCCACTCGTCGACGCGCAGCGCTTCCAGCACCGTGAACACTTCGATCGCCAGCTCGCGCAGCGCGAAGAGCTTGAAGAACGCCTCGAGGTCGAAATCGAAGGTGCCGGCCGCGTAATGCGCGGCGCGATGGGTGAGCGCGGCCTTGTACCACTCGAAGTTGTCGGAGCCGAGGATGAAGCGCGCGACGCGCGACGGCAGGCGGATCGTGGTGTGCGTGTCCGGATAGCGCTCGGGATCGCCCTCGCTGCCGTCGGCAAGGAGCGCGGCGTTGCGTCCCGAGAGCGCGCGGTAATAGAGGCCGAGCACCGGCGCGACCTCCTCGAGCGAGCGTCCGGGGTGCAGGTGCTGGTTGTCGCCGCGGTCGCCGGCGCCGAGGACGAGCGGGCTCTTGCGCAACAGCGGGCGCGACCCCGCGGGGAAGTAGCGGCTCAAGGAAAGATGGCGTCGACCACCTGGCGCACGCCGGCGGCGAGCACCGCGTCGTCGGTCATCGCCTGGACGACCGCCACCTCGCACGCACGGCGAGGCGCCACGCCCTGCGTCACGAGGCGGCCGGCGTGCACGAGAAGCCGCGTGCTCGGCCCCTCGAGGAGATTCTGCTGGTCGAGGCGCCGCACCTCCAGGCCGAGCTGCGCGAGGCGCTCGGCGAGCGCGGCGTCGACGCCGCTCTCGCGCTCGATGATGCGGCCCTCGAGATCCGCCGGCGGGTAGCCGAATTCGATCGAGACGAAACGCTGCCGCGTGCTGTGCTTCAGGTCTTTCAGCGTCGACTGATAGCCCGGGTTGTACGAGACCACCAGGAAGAAGTCGGGATGCGCCTCGAGCACCTCGCCGCGCTTCTCGATCGGCAGCAGGCGGCGGTGGTCGGTGAGCGAGTGGATGACGACGATCGTGTCCTTGCGCGCTTCCACCACCTCGTCGAGGTAGCAGATGCCGCCCGTGCGCACCGCGCGCGTGAGCGGGCCGTCCTGCCATTCCGTGCCCTGCGCCGAGAGAAGATAGCGGCCGACGAGGTCCGTGGCGGTAAGGTCCTCATGACAGGAAATGGTCACCAGGGGTAGGTGACCGAGCTTCCACGTCATGTGCTCGATGAAGCGCGTCTTGCCGCAGCCAGTGGGGCCTTTGAGGAGCACCGGCGTGCGCGTGCGGAATGCCGACTCGAAGAGCTGCGCCTCGTCCGCGACGGTCAGGTAGAACGGCTCCTCGCGGACGCGATAGGCCTCGGCGGCGACGGCAGGTTCAGCGGACGGCTTACGGGCTTGCTCAGGCGAATTCACCGAGTTGCTCCCGCCGGATCCACGACACCGGATCATGCGCGTAGTCGCGCCGGTAGTCGCCCGGATAGTTGATCCCGGGCAGCGCCGGGATCCAGTCGTAGTCGAGCAGGCTCGAGTCGCCGAGCACGTTGGCGAGGCGCACGGCGTCCGGCTCGTCGAGCATGGTGAGGCGGCCCTTGTCGATCAGCTTCACCCACTCGCCGGTGTCGCGGTCCTGGATCTCGTAGGTGGCGAACACGTTGTGCACGTGGGGAAAGTGCATCGTCGGCAGCTTGTGCTTCTTGCAGTAGCCGAGGAACGTCTGGTCCCAGTGCTCGGCGCCGAAGCCGAAGTGGATCACGCCCGCCTGCGCGCGCTCCGGCAGGTTGGTCCAGGAGTCGTTGTACTTCCACAGCGTCTCGATCTGCCGGTAGCTCTTCGGGTTGGTGCCGATCGACGCGTCGTTGAAGTAGGCCCAGCCCTTGTACGGAAAGCCCGGATACTGCACGTCGCGGTAGCGCTCGACGACCTCGCGCCAGAGCTCGCCGTACTTTCCGCCGCCGACGATCTTGCTGATCATGCCGCGCTCGACGTGCACCTCGATGTGCGGGTAGTAGCCGGTGTGGTTGCTCGTGCCCGCGACCACGCCGTTCAGCGTGGGCATCAGGATCTTCGCTTCGTTGAGGAAGGTCTCGACCGGATGGCCGAAGCGGATCCCCTGGATCGTCGAGCCGAGGATATGGCCGGAGATGTAGGCGCCTTTCGGCCAGAGCGCCGCCTGCTCGGGCGTCACCTTCCAGCCGATGTCGGTGCCCTCCGGGCTGGTGATCCGCACGGCGGCGGCGCGGCGGAACGAGTCCACGAGCTTGAGATCGATCAGCCGCCAGATCTCGTCCGGATAGCCGTTGGCGCGCGAGATGAGATCCTCGTACGTGGCGAAGACCCAGTTGTTGCGCACCTTCTTTCCGGCGATGCGCCGCCAGTGCGAGCGGCCGGCTTCGCCCGCATAGATGCCGCTGAATCCCGGCCGGTCCTCGAGAAAGCGCTTCACCGCGGCCGAGGCGACGTTGAACTCCACGCCCGCCTCGATCATCGGCGGCAGGCGGTCGGTGATCTCGCGCCAGCCGTCGGCGGCGCTGTACTCCACCGCCTCCATGCCGAGGTCGACCGTGTCGACGCGGTCGATCTTCGCCACGCCGCGCTCGAGCATCGCGCGCTTCATCACCTCGAACACGAGGTCGTTCTGGTGCGGGAAGGTGATGATCAGGAGATGATCGCCTTCCTTCACGTCGCCGAGCGCCGAGCGGCCGTAGCGCCGCTGCATGAGCGCGCGCGCGATGGGCATCAGCGCCTCTACATCGTTCGTGCGCTCCTGGCGCAGGTATGCCGGATGCCGCGGCGCGGGGTAGTCGAAGCCCTCGAGCGGCTTGGGCACGCCGCGCGCGAGCGACCTGATCGAAACATCACCGCCCGCGCGTGAGGTCATGCAGGTATTTCTCCCAGCGTGAGGATTCGTCCAGCACCAGGGCCGGGTCGATGAAGTTGAGCGCCGAGCGCGTCACCGGATTGCCGAGCTTCAGGTTCGTCGGCACGTAGTTCGCGTTCTGCAGGATTTCCTGTCCCTCGGGGCTCAGCATGAAGTCGTAGAAGAGCAGCGCGGCGTGCGGATGCGGCGCCTTTGCCGCGACGGCGACGCCGTTCACGCGCGCGTACGCGGGCTGGATGGTGAAGCGGTCGATCGGCGCGCCTTTCTTCTTCAGACGATCGACGTTGTGGCTGTAGAGCGTGAGCGCGACCGGCACCTCGCCGGAAGCGACGAGCCCGGCGAGCAGCGTGTGGCCCTTGCGGGTGCCGAGCCCGTTCGTCGCCGCGATGGCGCTGAAGAGCTTGATGCCCTCCTTCTCGCCCATGCCCTTCACCACCCCCGCGAGCCAGTCGAAATCCTCGGCCTCGATGACGAGCTTGCCCTTCCATTTCGGGTCGAGGAGATCGCCGTAGGAGCGCGGCAGATCGGCGGCCTTGACCAGGTTGGTGTTGTACGCCTGCACGAAGAGATTCAGGCGCAGCCCCACCCATTGCCGATGCGCGCGGATCGCGGCCGGCAGCAGGTCCGCGTCGTGCGCAGACGAAACGCGCGCCAGTATCTTTTCGCGGTACATCGCTTCCAGCTCGGGCCCGTTGGTCTCGAGGACGTCGACGTCGAAGCGGCTCGAGCGTGCCTCGGTGATCGCGCGCTGCAGGAGCTTCTCCGAGCCCGCGCGCCAGTACTTCGCTTTCACCCCGTATTTCTTCTCGAAGGCGGCGGTCACCGCCGCCATGTCCTCGGAAACGAGCGAGGTGTACACGTTCGCCTCGCCTTCGCGGCGCGCGCCTTCGACGAGGCGCTGCTCGCGCTCGGCGCCCCGCAACTGCGAGAGCGCGGCCGGGTCTGGGGCCTGGGCCCAGGCTGCGCCCGCCCAGACGGCGAGCGCGGCCGCGAGTGTCAGCAAGGTCGAGTCTTTCATTCGATCCTCCGGACCGTATCCTATTTCAGGTAACGGCTGGTGCCGGCTTCGATCTCCTTCGCCCAGCGTTGCCACCACGCGCCGGGGTCTTTTCCGTAATCGTCGTATTTGCCGGCGATGGTGACGCCGGGGATCGGATGGATGAAGT
>DATDCR010000068.1:0-6675 GCA_036524215.1 Burkholderiales bacterium | reverse complement strand
GCAATCCCATCTGGCTCTCCATCGATCCCGAGAAATGCGTCGCCCTGAAAGGAACGCTCTGAAATGACCGCAAGGCGCTGGGCCTCGGACGTCATCGTCGACCTGCTGCACGCGTACGAGCTGCCGTACGCCGCGCTGAATCCCGGCGCGTCGTATCGCGGGCTGCACGACTCGATCGTCAACTACGGCGCCAACAAGCCGGTGATGATGCTCTGCCAGCACGAGGAGACCGCGGTGCAGATCGCGCACGGCTACGCCAAGGCGAGCGGCCGGCCGATGGTCGCCATCCTGCACAACCTGGTCGGCCTGCTGCACGCCAACATGGCGATCTACTACGCCTACGCCGACCGCGCGCCGGTGTTCATCGTCGGCGCCACCGGGCCGATGGACGAGACCAAGCGCCGGCCGCGCATCGACTGGATCCACACGGCGCTGGTGCAGGGCGAGGCGGTGCGCGCCTACACCAAGTGGGACTACCAGCCGACCGTGATCGGCGGCGTGCCGGAGGCCTTCGCGCGCGGCTACGGCGTGATGATGACCGAGCCGCGCGGCCCGATCTACATGTGCTACGACGCCTGGCTGCAGGAGCAGCCGCTCGAGCACCTCGTGCCGCTGCCGCCGCCCGGCGCAGCGAAGGTGCCGAGCCGCATCGGGCCTGAGCCCGCTTCCTTGGAAAAGGCGGCCGGGATCATTGCTGCGGCCAAGCGCCCGGTGATGATTGCAGAGTTCGTCGGCCGCGAGCCCGAAGGCTTCCACGCGCTGGTCGAGCTCGCCGAGACGCTCGGCGCGCCGGTCTACGACGTGAATGCGCGCCTCAATTTCCCCAACCGCCATCCGCTCAACCTGAGCATGGTGAAGGACGTGTTCCGCGACGCGGACCTGGTGCTCACGCTCGACACGCGCGACTGGGAGCGCGCCACCACCGAGCTCGTCAGCACGACGCGCGAGGTGACCTCGATCGTGCCGCGCGGCGCGAAGTGGGTCGACATCGGCTTCGGCGATCTCGAGCTCTCGAGCTGGGCGATGGATTACCAGCGCCTCGCGCACGCAGACCTGCGCATCCTGGCAGATACGACCGTCGCCATTCCCGCCCTGAACAACCTTCTGAAGGGACAGGTGCGCAAGGACGAGGGGAGGGCGAAAGCCGTGGCCGACCTGCGCGCCAAGGCCCACGCCAAGTGGGCGAAGGAGGCGAAGGAGGACTGGGATGCGAGCCCGATCACGCTGCCGCGCCTCGCCACCGAGGTGTGGGAGGCGATCCGGAACGAAGACTGGGTGCTCACGGCGAACACGCTGGAGGAGTGGACGCGCAAGATCTGGGATTTCGACCGTCCGTACCGGCATCCGGGCAAATCGCTCGGCACGGCGACGCAGATCGGCCTCTCGCTCGGCGTCGCGCTCGCGCATCGCGGCACGGGGCGGCTGGTCGTCGACATCCAGCCCGACGGCGACCTGATGTTCGATGCGGGCGCGCTGTGGGTGGCGGCGAAGCACCGCATCCCGTTTCTCGCCGTCATGTACAACAACCGGGCGTACTACAACGACTGGGAGCATCAGATTCGTATGGCAAAACTGCGTGGCACGCCGGTCGAGCGCGCCTACATCGGCATGGACATGGACGACCCGGCGCCGGATTTCGCCTCGATCGCGAAGGCGATGGGGTGGTACGCGGAAGGCCCGATCGACAAGCCGGGCGACATCGCCGGCGCCCTCAAGCGAGCCATCGCCAAGGTCAAGGCCGGCCAGCCGGCGCTCGTCGACACCATTACGCAAAAAAGATGAGCGAGACCATCGGCGTCATCGGGGCGGGACGCATGGGCTTGCCCATCATCGGCCACCTTGCGCGCAAGGGGTTTGCCACCTGGGCCACCGACGTGAATCCAGCCAAGCGTGCTGAGGTCGAGGCGCGCAAGGCGCGCTGGGCGCCCGAGGTACAGGCGCTGGCGGGCGATTGCGGCGTGCTCCTGGTCTGCGTCGGCTTCGATCAGGAGCTGCGCGATTTATTTTCAAGGCTTAAGCCGAAGGCCGATGCGATCGTCGCCATCCTCAGCACCGTGCATCCGCGCACGGTGCAGAAGCTCGCCGCGGAGGCGAAGGGCTTCCACGTGATCGACTCCACGGTTTGCCGCGGCGGCCGCGCGGCGGACGAAGGCACGCTGCTTTCGTTCGTCGGAGGGCCGGCGGAGGTCGTCGAGCGCATCACACCGGTGCTGCGCGCTTATTCCACCGACGTGGTGCACGCCGGCGGCGTCGGCGCCGCGCAGGTGGCGAAGGCGGTGAACAACCTGATCCTCTGGGCCTGCCTCGTCGCCGATCACGAAGGCCTCGCCCTGGCGAGCAAATTCGGCCTCGACACCGAGATGCTGCGCCGCGCGCTGGCGCTGTCGAGCGCGGCCAACGACGCGCTCGCGAAATGGGGCACGCAGACCATGGCCTGGGCCGAGGACGACATGGCGATCATCGCCGAGATGGCGGCCGAATCGGGCATCGCGCTGCCGCAGGCGGCGCTCAACCGCGAGCTCTGCCGCGCGCTCAAGCCGCGCCGCTACAAGCTCGATGAATACGGCCATTGATGCAGGGCGATTGAAGCTTTGGCGCAACGTTCCCTGGCTGACAGCCTTGACAGGCGGGAAGCCGCACTAGTAGCGTTCGTGACGCTGTTCCGCTGTTTAAGAGGGGGTTCCATATAGCGGAACCACGGCGGTCCGCTCAACTTTTGGGAAGGAGGAGGCATGAAGAAGAACGCAATCGCTCTGGCCGTCGGTGCGCTGTGCATCGCGCCCGCGGCGCAGGCCCAGATCGTGTTTGGCAATGACCAGATCGGCACCATGCAGATCTACGGGCGTCTGTATCCGCAGATGCAGGCGTCGAAAACCTCGGGCGCCTCGACGGCCGGCACTCCGGTGTCGACCATGGCGGTCACGAGCGGCACTCTTGCGACGAGCGGCGTGGACCAGGGCACGCACTTCGGCATCCAGACGTCGAACTCGCGGCTGGGCTTCCGCGGCGAGCGGCGCCTTGGATCGACCGGCATGAAAGCCATCTGGCAGCTCGAGCAGGCCATCAACTTCGAAGATCCGGATGACGTGGCGGCCGGAGGCGGCGGAGTCAGCGGCACCGACGTCGTGTTCGCGACCCGCAACTCCTTCGTCGGCCTGAACACGGCATTCGGCACAGTGAAGCTCGGCAACATGGACACGATCTACAAGGAATACGGCGACACTCTCAACATGTTCGGGATAAAGAGCGGAAACCTTGTCTCGGCGAGCAACATGCTGTCGCACATCGGGATCGGAAGCAGCGGTGCCGCCCGCTTCCACGAGCGCACGCCCAACAGCATCCAGTACGAGACGCCGACGTTCGCCGGCCTCACCCTGGGCGTGCAGTACATGCCCGACGAGCGACACGGCGACCCGGCGGTCACGGTCAACAAGAAGCTCTGGTCCTACGGCGCGAAGTGGGAGCAGGGGCCGTTCTACGTGTCCCTCGCCCACGAGATCCACCGTGATTTCTTCGGCGGCTCGGCCAACGTCGCAAGCTCGCTGAGGAACAGCGGCGATGCGCACGCCAGCTCCAAGGATACGGCGACGCGCCTGAGCGCGGTCTGGCGCTTCATGCAGGGGCATGAGTTCACGTTCGACATCGCCAAGATGAAATGGACGGAACAGCCCGGCATAGCGATCACCGCGCCGCGTTTCGCGGAGTTCAAGCACACGAACTGGGCGCTCGGCTACGAGGGGCGGCTGGGCGGTGGCTGGCGCACGGCGGCGCAGTTCGTGCAGGCCGGCGAAGGCAGCTGCTCGTTCCAGGGCCCGCCCACGCTCACCTGCACGACCACCGGCCTGAAGTCGAACATGATCAGCCTGGCCCTCGGTTACGACCTCGACCGCCAGACGCGGCTCTACGCGATCGGGAACCGGACCAATAACGGCGCCTCGGCGCGGTATGACAGCACCTCGCTTCTCAGCCCGGCGCGAGGCGCGGATATCACGAGCTATGCGCTCGGCATCAGCTACACGTTCTAGCTTCAGGAAGCTGTGAGGTGAACGGGCGCTTCGGCGCCCGTTCTCGTTTGGAAAGGAGGATGGACATGCTTAAAACTCTAATGATCGGTCTGCTGCTCGTCCCGGCGCTCGGCTGGGCGCAGGGCAAGCCAGGCCCGCACGCGTCGCTCTACCTGTACCAGGGGGCCGACCGCGACGCGCGCGTGCTGGCCGCCGCGAAGAAGGAAGGAAAGGTCGTCGTCTACACCGCGCTCAACACCAAGGACTCGGTGCCGATCAGCGAGAGCTTCGAGAAGAAGTACGGCGTCAAGGTGGAGCTGTGGCGCTCTTCCAGCGAGAAGGTGCTGCAGCGCGCGATCACGGAGCACCGCGCCGGACGCTATTCGGTCGATGCGTTCGAGCTGAACGGGCCGGAGCTCGAGGCGATGTGGCGCGAAGGGCTGCTCGACAAGTTCTATACCCCGCAGGCGAAGAACATGCCGAAGGAGGCGTTCGCCAAGAACGGCGCCTACATCGCCGACCGCTTCAATTTCTTCACCATCGCCTACAACACCAACCTGGTGAAGCCGAACGAGGTTCCGAACAGCTACGAGGACCTGCTCAAGCCGAGCTGGGTCGGACGCATCGGCATCGAGGCGAGCGACACCGACTGGTTCGGCTCGATGGTGAAGTTCATGGGCGAGGAAAAGGGCATGGCCTTCTTCCGCAAGCTCGCCGACATGAAGCCACAGATGCGCACCGGCCACACCCTGATGGCCGAGCTCGTCGCCTCGGGCGAGATTCCGCTCGCCGCGACCATCTACAACCACAACGCCGAGCGCCTGAAGACCAAGGGCGCGCCGATCGCCTGGAAGGCGCTCAACCCGACCTTCGGCCGGCCGAACGGCGTGTCGGTGGCGAAGCAGGCGCCGCGTCCCAACGCCGCGCTGCTGTTCGTCGATTTCATGCTGTCGCTCGAGGGCCAGAAGCTGCTGCTCGCCCGCGAGCGGGTGCCGGCGAGCAACAAGGTCGACTCGAGCCTGAACGACTTCCCCTACCAGATGATCGACCCGGTGGTGGTGATGGACGAGGCCGACAAGTGGGAGAAGCGCTGGTCGGAACTCTTCCTCAAGGGACAGGCCATACGCAGAGAGAAGGAATAGCCGCATCAAATAGAATCGAGCCATGGGAAAAGAATCGCACTACAGCAGCAAGAAGGACCGCGTCTTCGTGCGCGGCATCCAGGGGCAGTACAGCCTGAAGGACGAGCTCGCGCGGCTGCGCTCGCTGCCGCGCGTGATCAAGGGCAGGGACCTGACGTTCAACGACGGGCCGCAGTCGTTCAGCAAGCACTTCGTCGAGCCGGTCGACGGCCTCGGCCAGACGCTGCATGTGCACCTGGAGGAATACGCGCCCGGCGGGCGCACGCAGAAGCACGGGCACGTCAATGAAGCGGCGTTCTACATCCTCGACGGCACCGGCTACGAGGTGCACGACGGCGTGCGCTACGACTGGAAGGCGGGCGATGTGGCGATCGTGCACATGAACTGCGTGCACCAGCACTTCAACGCCAGCACCGAAAAGCCGGCGCGCGCGCTGGTGATGAAGCCCAAGCCGCTCATCATGTTCATGAACATGCTGTTCCAGCAGACCGTCATCCCGCGCCCGAAGGAAGCCGCCTGCCCGGCCGGCGAGGGCTACCAGCCGCGAAATCTCGAAACCAACCTGAACCACGACGAATGAAGAACGCCCAAGTTTCGGAGGACTTCGCCAAGAAGTTCGCCACCGAGAAGGAGACCCCGTACACGCGCTGGGTGCGCGGCGAAGGCCTCGACATCATCAGCTCCTTCTACGTGGAGAACCTGCACACGGTCGAGCTCAAGCCGTGGCCGCGCCGCGGCGGCCGCGCCGTATTCATGAACCACGACGCGTCGCGCACCTCGAACGACTGCTACGTGTGCGAGATCCCGGCGGGCAAGAGCCTCGCGCCGCAGCGCCAGCTCTACGAGGAGATGATCTACGTGCTCGACGGCCGCGGCTCGACCGCGGTGTGGAACGACGCCGGCAAGCGCGTCAGCTTCGAATGGAAGGCGGGCGCCATCTTCGCCATCCCGCTCAACTGCTGGCACCAGCATTTCAACGGCTCGGGCGAGAAGCCCGCGCGCTACATCGCGGTGACCAACGCGCCGGTCATCATCAACGCCTTCAGCGACGTCGACTTCGTCTTCAACACCAAGCACGACTTCAAGGAGCGCTTCGACGGCGAGTCGGAGTATTTCGCCAACAAGGGCGAGCAGAAGGGCCTGCTGCTCGACACCAACTTCGTCGCCGACGCCATCAACCTGCCGCTGTTCGCGGCGAAGGAGCGCGGCGCAGGGGGCGGCCACACGCGCTTCTCGATGGCCAAGGGCTCGATGAACAGCCACATCTCGCAGTTTCCGATCGGCACCTACAAGAAGGCGCACGCGCACGGTCCCGGAGCGCATGTCATCGTGCTCTCGGGCGAGGGCTTCAGCCTGATGTGGCCGGAGGGCGAGGAGCCGCAGCGATTCGACTGGCGCGAGGGCACGATGATCGTGCCGCCGAACATGTGGTTCCACCAGCACTTCAACACCGGCACCACGCCGGCGCGCTACCTGGCGTTCAAGGCCGAGGGCGTCGCCATCCGCAACGCGCAGGGCGTGCCGAAGGC
>DATDCR010000067.1:0-5919 GCA_036524215.1 Burkholderiales bacterium | reverse complement strand
CTCGCGCTGCTCGCGGCGGCGTTCGTCCTGCCCGGCCTGGCGGGCCACGACCTGTGGAAGACACAGGACGCCATCGGCCTGGGCATCGTGCACGGCATGGCGACGAGCGGCGATCTCATCGTGCCGCGCATCGCCGGCGCGCCGTGGCTCTACGACTATCCGCTCTACCACTGGTTTGCGCTCGCTTTCGGCAAGCTCCTCGGCTTCGTCCTCGAATTCCATGCGGCGGCGCGCCTGGCGAGCGGCGCCTTCGTCGGCGCGGCGCTGTGGCTCGTCTACCAGGCGGCTTCTCTCTGGAGCGATGAGGAAAGCCGCCCGACGACTTCGGGCGCGGCGCTCCTGCTCCTCTTGGGCTGCATCGGGCTGCTCGTCCATGCGCACGAAGCGCTGCCCGAGCTCGCCTCGCTCGCCGCGCTGTGCGGCGCGCTGGCCGCGCTGCCTTACGCGAGCGCGCGCCCGGCGCGGACGGGGCTCGCCTTCGGCCTGGCGCTCGGCCTCGCCTTCCTCGGCGCGGGCTGGATCGCCCCGCTCGCCGTCCTTCTCGCCGTGCTCGCCGGCGTGTTCGTCTGTCCCGAATGGCGCGCCATGCGCCGCGGCACCTTCCTCGCCGTTGCAGTGCCGGTAGCGCTGGTGGTGGCCGCGACCTGGCCGCTCGCCCTCCACTTCCGATCGCCGGACGCGCTGCGCGAATGGCTGGCGATCGTCTCGGCGCGGCAAGGGGGCCTCGGAGAGAACCTGAAGCACTTCTTCTCCACCGCCAGCTGGTTCACGTGGCCCGCCTGGCCGCTGGCCGCGTGGACGTGCTGGTCGCTGCGCCGGCGCTGGCGCGAGCCGCGCCTGTTCGTGCCGGGGCTGACGGTGCTCGTCATGGCGCTCCTCTACGTGGTCTGGGGGCCGCCGCAGGACGAAAACCTGATTCCACTCCTCGCGCCGCTCGCCTTGCTCGCCGCCTTCGGCATCTTCACGCTGCGCCGGGGCGCGGTGGCCGCGCTCGACTGGTTCGGCGTGCTCACCTTCGCCGTCTTTACCGGGCTGGTCTGGCTCGGCTACCTCGCGCTGCTGACCGGCGTGCCCGGCCCCATGGCGCGCAACTTCGCGCGCATCGCGCCGGGGTTCGCCGCGCAGTTCCACCCGCTGGCGGTGCTCTTCGCGCTCGCCCTCGCGCTGGCCTGGCTCTATCTCATCTTCTTCGCCGCCTTCACGCCGATGCGCAGCGTGGCGCGCTGGGCCGCAGGGATCGTGCTGCTTTGGGGCACCTTCGCCGCACTGTGGATGCCGTGGGTCGACTACCAGAAGAGCTACCGCTCGGTCGCGCTGCAGCTGCGCAGCAAGCTGCCGATCGCCCCGGCCTGTATCGCGCAGCGCGCGCTCGGCATGTCGCAGGCCGCGGCGCTCGACTACCATGCCGGTATCCGAACGCAGCCCTTCGACGTGGTGAACCCCGCCGCCTGCCCGCTGGTGCTCGTGCAAGGCAGCCCGACGCACGAGCTCGACGCGCCGCCTTCCACCGGCAGGCTGCGCTGGACCAAGCTCGCCGATGTCGGGCGCCCCGGCGACCGCGCCGAACGCTATCGCCTGTACCGCCGGGAAAGGTGAATACCGGCGCCCCCACCGAATGCCCCTCGTGGGCCGCGCTCGCGGCGCACGCGCAATCGGCCGCCAGCGCCCATCTTCGCGAGCTTTTCGCAGCCGACGAGGCGCGTGCCGCGCACATGTCCGTCGAAGCGGCGGGCGTGCGCTACGACTATTCGCGCCAGCGCCTCGGCGCGATGGCCCTCAGGCTCCTCGCGCATCTCGCCGAGGAGCGCGGCTTCGCCGAGTGGCGCGACGCGCTCCTTTCGGGCCGGACCGTCAATTCGACCGAGCACCGCGCGGCGTGGCACACCGCCCTGCGCTCCGCCACGCCGCCCGCCGAGGTGCGCGACACGCTAACGCGCATGCGTGCGCTCGCCTCCCGATTGCGTTCGGAGGGGAAGATCAAGCGCGTCATCAACCTGGGCACCGGCGGCTCGGATCTCGGGCCGCGCCTGCTCGCCGACGCCCTGGGCGACGGTGCGCTGGAGGTGCGTTTCGCGGCCAATGTCGATCCGCACGACCTCGAGCGCGCGCTCGAAGGCGCGCGGCCGGAACAGACGCTCTTCGTCATCGCATCGAAGACGTTCACCACGCAGGAGACGATGGCCAACGCCGAGCGCGCCAAGCGCTGGGGCGGGAAACATTTCTATGCGGTGAGCTCGAACGTCGAGCTGGCGAAGCGCTTCGGCGCGGCCGAAGTGCTGCCGATGTGGGATTGGGTCGGCGGCCGCTTCTCGGTCTGGTCCGCCGTCGGCTTTGCCGCCATGTGCGCCATGGGGCCGGCGGCGTTCCAGGAGTTCCACGAAGGCGGCAGGCAGATCGACGAGCACTTCGCGCACGCGCCGCTGGAGAAGAACATCCCGGTGCTGATGGCGCTCATCGGCGTGTGGAATACCAACTTCCTCGGCGCCGCGACGCACGCGGTGCTGCCGTACGCCAATGCGCTGCGCCTGCTGCCGTCGTACCTGCAGCAGCTCGAGATGGAATCGAACGGCAAGCGCGTCGATCGCGAAGGCCGCGCGCTCGATTACGCCACCGCGCCGGTGCTGTGGGGCGCGGAAGGCACCGTCAGCCAGCATTCGTTCCACCAGCTCCTGCACCAGGGCACGCAGGCAGTGCCGTGCGATTTCATCGATCTGAACCTCGATCCGCACCTGTCCGCCAATGCGAGGGCGCAGGCGGATGCCCTTGCCTTCGGCACGGACGATGCAACGCTCGCGCCGCACCGGCAATATCCGGGCAATCGGCCCTCCAGCATGCTTGCGCTGGATGGACTGAGCGCAGGGAACCTCGGCCGCCTCATTGCCCTTTACGAGCACAAGGTATTCGTGCAGGGCGTCATCTGGAACGTCAACAGCTTCGACCAGTGGGGCGTGGAGCTCGGCAAAGAGATGGCCAACAAGCTGCTTTCACGGAAATAGGAGAGGCAATGGACCAGGAAACCTTCAACCTCAGCATCCGCAAGTTCCTCAAGATGGTCGGCGTCAACTCGCAGCGCGAGATCGAGCAGGCGGTGCAAAAGGCCATCATGGACGGCAAGTTGCAGGGCAGCGAGTCGCTGGAAGCGAAGTGCACGCTCGAGATCCCGGCGCTGGGGGTCAAGGTGCCCTTCGACGGGCAGATCAAACTAAAATAGCCCCGTGAACAAGGCTCGCGAATTCGACCAGTCCGTCGTGGCCGAGCTGAAGGCCCTGCTCGGCGAGCGCGTGTCCACGTCGGCCGCGGTGCGCGAGCACCACGGCAAGGACGAGTCGTATTTTCCCTACGCACCTCCTGATGCAGTTGTTTTTTGTAATACGACAGAAGAGGTGCGCGACGTCGTCAACATCTGCCGCCGCCACCAGGTGCCGATGATTCCGTTCGGCGTCGGCACCTCGCTCGAAGGCCACATCCTCGCGGTGAAGGGCGGCGTTTCGATCGACCTGTCGCAGATGAACAAGGTGCTGGCCGTGCACGAGGAGGACCTCGACGCGGTGGTGCAGGCGGGCGTCACGCGCAAGCAGCTGAACGAGTACATCAAGCACACCGGGCTTTTCTTCCCCGTCGACCCCGGCGCCGACGCGACGCTCGGCGGCATGGCCGCGACGCGCGCCTCGGGCACCAACGCCGTGCGCTACGGCACGATGCGCGAGAACGTGCTCTCGCTCAAGGTGGTGCTCGCTGACGGACGCATCATCCAGACCTCGAGCCGCGCGAAGAAATCCGCCGCGGGCTACGACCTGACGCGCCTCTTTGTCGGCTCGGAAGGCACGCTCGGCATCATCACGGAAGTGACCGTGCGCCTGTATCCCGTGCAGGAGGCGATGTCGGCGGCCGTGTGCGCCTTCGATTCGGTCGACGGCTGCACGAAGACCGTGATCCAGATCATCCAGTCCGGCATTCCGATCGCGCGCTGCGACATCGTCTGCGACAAGACGATCGACGCGATCAACAAGTACAAGAAGACGAGCTACCGCGTGGCGCCCACCGTGTTCTTCGAATTCCATGGCAGCAAGACCTCGGTCGTGGAGCAGGCCGAAGCGGTGCAGGCGATCGCCAAGGAGCATGGCGGCAAGGACTTCGTCTGGGCCACCAAGCCGGAGGAGCGCACGCAGCTCTGGCAGGCGCGCCACGACGCCTATTTCGCCTGCCTGCAGATCCAGCCGGGCTGCCGCGCCGTCTCCACCGACGTCTGCGTGCCGATCTCGCGCCTCGCCGAGTGCGTGCACGAGACGATGGCGGACGTGAAGAACTACATCGCGCCGGTGCCGCTCCTCGGGCACATCGGCGACGGCAACTTCCATCTCATGCTGCTCGTCGACCCCTCGCGGCCGCAGGACACGGAGATCGCCAAGCAGTTCAACCGGCGCCTCGTCGAGCGCGCGATCCGCATGGAAGGCACCTGCACCGGCGAGCACGGCATCGGCCTCGGCAAGATGCAATCGATGCAGCTCGAGCTCGGCGAGGACGTGATCGACATCATGCGCGACATCAAGAAGGTGCTCGACCCGGATAACCTGATGAACCCGGGCAAGGTGATTCCGGCCGCGGCTTAAGGAGCCGTCATGAAGACCAAGCTCGCCCTCTCCGTTGCCGCCGGCGGCCTCCTCGCCGGCGCGGTCGCCGCGCAGGACCCGGCGCCGCAGAAGAAGCCCGAGCGGCCGGTGCTCAACCTGAAGCTGGACGAGAGCGTGCACGCCGCGCCCCGCATCACCTTCACGCCGCGCGACCCGCTGGTCGAGAAGGCGCCGGCGAGCACATTGCCCACCCTCGGCGGCCCGGCGCGCTCCTTCGATCCGCCGAGCGGGTCCGGCACCAAGCCGGATTACGGCGCCGCCTCGCCTTTCCCGAAAGACACCAGCCCGAACCACTAGATGGGCGCCGAAGCTCGCCTGAAGGAGCTCAACATCGACCTCGGCGAGGTGTCGGCGCCGGTGGCGAACTACGTCAACGCGGTGCGAAGCGGAAACCTGCTCTTCCTCTCCGGCAAAGGCCCGCGCGTAGGCGCCGACGGCAGGCGCCCGAAGGGCAAGGTCGGGCGCGAATACACCATCGAGCAGGCCTACCAGCACGCGAGGAGCGTGGGCCTCGACCTCCTCGCGGTAATGAAGAGCGAGCTCGGCAGCCTGGACAAGGTGAAGCGCGTGGTGAAGGTGCTCGGCATGGTGAACGCGGTGCCGGAGTTCGAGGACCCGCCGAAGGTGATCAACGGCTGCTCCGATCTCTTCGTCGAGGTGTTCGGCGAGCGCGGCCGCCACGCGCGCTCGGCGGTCGGCATGGCGGCGCTGCCGATGGGCATCCCGGTCGAGATCGAGTGCATCGTGGAGGTCGAATGAAGGCGCCTTTGCTCGTGCTCGCGCTGCTCTTCGTGCCGGTGACCTATTCCCAGCCGGCGAAGAAAGACGAAGCCAAGAAGGAGGAAGCCAAGCCGGCGGAGAAGTCGGAGAAGAAGAAGCGCTCGTCTCCGCGCGTCGGCCTGCAGCGCGACGGCACCTCGGTGGGAGACGACGCCTCCGGTGGCGGCGCGAGGGGCGCCGAGGCCTCGAAGGGCGGCACGCCCGGCACGCCGTCGGGCTCCTTCACCGGCACGATGCCCAAGCCCTAGGAATTCGGGGACAGAGCCCTAACTCCAGCGACGCGTAGCTTACGGAGTTAGGGCTCTGTCCCCGAATTTCTAGGGCTTCGGCATGGTGCCGGTGAAGGAGCCCGACGGCGTGCCGGGCGTGCCGCCCTTCGAGGCCTCGGTGCCCCTCGCGCCGCCACCGGAGGCGTCGTCTCCCACCGAGGTGCCGTCGCGCTGCAGGCCGACGCGCGGAGACGAGCGCTTCTTCTTCTCCGACTTCTCCGCCGGCTTGGCTTCCTCTT
>DATDCR010000066.1:0-10821 GCA_036524215.1 Burkholderiales bacterium | reverse complement strand
GGTGCGGTAGAACGCCTGCAGGCGGTCGATCGGCACGCGCTCGATGTCGGCGCGCTCGCCGATCACCGGGTTGCCGTAGTTGTGCCAGGGGAAGGCGATCTGCTGCATGCGCTGCAGGAGCACGCCGCCGGCGTTGTTCTCGCCCATCTCGAACTCGTTGCGCACCACGGTCATCTCGCTGTCGAGGTCGTGGCGCGAGACGCGCGAGTTGACCATGCGATCGGCTTCCATGGCGAGCGCCCATTCGAGGTTCTCGCGCGTGGCGGAAATGGTCTCGAAGTAGTTGGTGCGGTCGTTCGAGGTGGTGCCGTTCCAGCGCGCGCCGCGCCGGATGAGCTCGCCCTTCGCGTCGGGGAAGCCCTTCGAGCCCTTGAAGAGCATGTGCTCGAGGAGGTGCGCCATGCCCTTCTCGCCGTAGCCCTCGTGGCGCGAGCCGACCAGATAGACGATGTGGACGGTGATCGTGTCGGCGCCCGGGTCGGGCAGCGTCACCAGCTTGAGGCCGTTGGCGAGCCGGTATTCGGTGACGCCTTCGATCGATGCCGCGCGCTGCGGCAGCTCCGCGGCCGCAGCGTGGACGGCAGCAAAAAGGAGCAGTGCGGCGGCTGCTAGATGTTTCAACCGCGCTGTTCGCGAATGCACGCCTTCAGGTCCTCGCCGCTCTTGTTCTTGCACGCTTCACGGATCTTTTCGCGCCGCTCGCGGCTCTGCCGCGCGCGCTCCTCGCACTTCGCCGGGTCCCGGGATTGCGTGCACATCTGCTTGACCATGCAATCGCGGTGTTCGTTCCCGAGCTTGCCGGTGCACGCCTGGCCGGCCTCCTCGTGCGCGCTGCGGATCTTCGCGGCACGCTCGGCGCAGGCTTTCGGGTCGGGCGCCTGCGAGCACATCTCGGTTCTCATGCATTCCCGCAGCGGCGGGCCCTTCTTGCCCGCGCAGGCCTTGCGCGCGTGGTCGTGCGCGGCCTTCAGCTTGTCGCGCCGCTCTTCGCAGGCCTTCGCGTCCTGGGCCTGCGAGCAGTCGTAGCCCGGGCGCGGCTCGCTCTTCGCGGCAGGCTGCGCCTGGGCGTGGAGCGCACCGCTGGCGACGAGCAATGCGCCGCCGAGAAACGCTGCAGCGAACTTCACAACCTTAGCCGAGCTGCTTAAGCATCGTGCCGGCGTCGGACACCTCGAACTTGCCCGGGCCTTCGACGTTGAGCTGCTTGACCACGCCGTTGTCCACCAGCATCGAGAAGCGCTGCATGCGCGTGCCCATGCCGCGCGCGTTGAGGTCGAGCTCCAGGCCGAGCTTCTTCGTCCACTCGGCGCTGCCGTCGCCGAGGAAGCGGATCTTGCCGAGCGCCTTCTGGTCGCGGCCCCAGTGCGCCATCACGAAGGCGTCGTTCGTCGCCACGCACCAGACTTCGTTCACGCCCTTCTTCTTCAGCTGCTCGATGTTCTGCACGTAGCTCGGCACGTGCTTGGCGGAGCAGGTCGGGGTGTACGCGCCGGGCAGGCCGAAGATGGCGATCTTCTTGCCCTTCGCCGCCTCGCCGACGTTCACTTCCTTCGGCGCCATCGCGCACTGCGTGGCCGAATCAAATTCCGTGCTCTCCATCAATTTGCCTTCGGGCAGCCGATCGCCGACCTTGATCGCCATAGGGAATATCTCCTGTAGGGTCCGCTGGGAAGGGCCAGATGATACATAGATCACGAGCTTCACGTCATCGCACGATAGAAAGGGGGCGAATGAACGGCAGAATGTTGGTTGTCTTTTCGGCGCTGGCCACGAGTGCGTGCGCGGTGCAATATCCGCAGAGCGCGCAGGAGTTCCGCGACTACGTGCCGGGCGCGACCTTCGGCAAGAAGCAGAGCTTCGAGGCCAAGCGCTCGGTGCGCGACATCGCGAGGACCTTCCAGGCGAAGGCGCCGGAATGCCTCAATGTCAGCGTGCGCACGATCTCGCAGACCGGCACGAGCTACCAGAATATTTTGGCGACCTACAAGCCGACGGTGCTGGTCAACGGCGAAAAAGTGGAGTTGCACCTGCAGCGCCACTATCAGGGCGGCGGCATCATCATCCCGGGCAAGGAACCGGAGGGCGGCCTTTATATGCTGGTCGCTGATGCGACGGCCATCGATCGCAACCGCACGCGCGTCGATCTCTACGCGCCGACGCATGGCGCGGACGCGATCATCCGGGCCGTCACCGGCTGGGCGACCGGGGAGAACGTCGGCTGCCCGGACATGACGAAGAATTGAGGCCCGCGTTGCGGCGACTTGCGGTGGTACTCGTCGTGTTGAGCACCGGATGCTCTGGCCTGAAGACCTATCCCGCGGACGCGGGCGGCAATCTTGCCGTGCGCGCGCAGCTGGATGGCGCTGTGCGCGCGACGCTGCATGTCCATCGGGTCGATGCCCAGTGCCGCACCGAGTACCGCGGCTCGGTGCCGCTCGAGCGGCCGGTTGCGCTCCTCAATGTGCCTGCCGGCGAGACGAGCTACCTGGTGGCGACATTCGACACCTCGTCGTTTCTGAGCGGCAGCCGCAGCACGAACGCGGGGGCGCTGCTGCGGCCGGCCGCGGGCCGTTCCTATGAGCTCGCCCTGCGTTATCGCGACGACATCTACGACGTGAGCCTTCGCGAGGTTGACGCACGGGGTACGAGCCGCGAGATCCCGCGCCGCGACCTCGGCGCCTGCCGCGGTTCGTGAGCGAGCCCGAGCGCGTCCTCGAAGGAGAAGTTCTCGGCCCCGAAACGCAAGCCGAGCGCCAGGTGCGCGAGCGCCTGGCCTTCATCGCGTGGCTGCTCGACAGCTCGATTCCGATCCCCGGCACGCGCCTCACCATCGGACTCGACGCGATCGTCGGCCTGCTGCCCTTCATCGGCGACCTGATCGGCGTGGCGGCCTCGAGCTACATCCTCGCCGAGGCGAATCGCCTCGGCGTGGGCCGCGCGGTGCTGACGCGAATGGCACTCAACGTGGCGATCGAGGGCATCGTCGGCATCGTGCCGCTGCTCGGGGATGTCTTCGATGCCGGCTGGAAGGCGAACCAGAAGAACGTGCGGCTGTTGACGGCATGGTCCGAGCGCCCGCACCATACGGAGCGCTCGAGCGGGCTGTTCGTCGTGCTGCTGGTCCTCGGGCTCGCCGCCTTTCTCGCCGCCTGCGGCGCGCTCACGTATGCGCTGGTGCGCATGATCGTCGGCTAGCATGCGGCCATGACCACCTCGGTGCGTGTGCTAGTCCTCTTCCTCGCGCTCGCTGGGCTCGTGCTCCTGGCGCTCTCGGGGCCGGGCGTGCGCTTCGCGCTTTGGGATTACCGCACCGGCTTTGTCGTCTTCCGCTGGGCCGCGTATTGCGGCATCGCCGCGGCGCTCCTCGCCGTGCTCGTGCTCGCCGTGCCTCGCTGGCGCGCGGCGGGCATCGCGCTGCCGGCTTTCGCGCTACTGCTCGGCCTCGCGGTGTTCTATGTGCCGCTGCAGTTCCAGGACCGAGCGCGCGCGGTGCCGCCGATCAACGACATCAGCACCGACACGGCCGAGCCGCCGGCCTACATGACGGCGACGCGCGCTTATCCGGGCGAAGCGTTTGCCCGCCAGCAGCACGCCGCATATCCGGATATTGCGCCGGCGATGCTCCCGCTCGCGCCGAAAGAAGCCTTTGCGCGCGCCATCGCCGTTGCGGAGTCGATGGGCTGGGAAGTGGTCGGCCGGGATGCGGCCGCCGGCACGGCGGAGGCGGTGGACACCACGAAGTGGTTCGGCTTCAAGGACGATATCGCCATCCGCGTGCGGCCGGCGCAGCCCGGCAGCACGACCCTCAGCCGGGTCGATATCCGCTCGAAGTCCCGCGTCGGCCGCAGCGACCTCGGCACTAATGCACAGCGCATCCGCGCCTTCCTGGAGCGGCTGAAATGAAATGCGGGTACGCTAATGGGCGTTGCCAACACCCGAAAAGGGGACGCTGATGAAAAAAGCAGCCCTGATGATTGCCATCGCCGTTGCGCTGCCCGCCTGGGGCCAGGATGCCAAGCCTGCTGCAAAGGAGGAGGCGAAGCCTGCCGCGGCCGCCCCCGCCGCCGCTCAAGAGGCGACGAAGGAGAAGCCGAAGAAGAAGAGCGCCGCCGGCAGCATGACGCGCCGGCAGCAGGACGCGCGCCATTGCCTCGACAAGTCGACCAACACCGAAATCATCAAGTGCGCAGAAGCGTATCTTTAGACGGCGGCGCTGCCTTCGGCATGCCGTCGGGCAGGCGCGGCGCGCCGCCGCTCAAGTCCATCGGCACGTAGAAGTCCGCCTTCCCCCGCCGGACCAGCAGGCCGAGGCTGCCGCCCCCGACGTTGCCGCCCATCTGCTCGGACACGATGCGCGTGAAGTCCTCGATGCGCTGCAGCCGCTGCTGGTTGACGGCGTAGATGATGTCGCCGACGCGCAACCCGGCGCGCTCGGCAAGCGCGCCCGCCTTGATCACCGTCAGTCCATAGCTCAGCCCGCTCGAGCTCAGCACCGAGGCCGGCAGCTCGCGCAGGCTCAAGCCGAGCGCGGGTGGGCTTTCGATGTTTACCTGGCGCAGCTGCGTCGCCGGCTTGTCGCAGGCCGCGACGACGAGGAGGAGGGCGAGCAGGAGCCGTCTCATGGCCCGGCTGTCAGCAAAAGACGAACCTGCCGCGGGAGCGCGGCTTGCTCGACCCCGGTATTCGGTCATCGGAGGTCGTGCAATGGCTACGGTTGTCCATCCTTATCGCGAACGGCGCGCGGGCGAGCGCCGGCGCCTCGCCCATCCGGCGACGTTCTTCAGCGCGGAAGGCACGCGAGTTTCCTGGGGCGGGATCCTCGGCGGCGTTCTGGTGGCGCTCGGGCTGCTCTTCCTGCTGACCGCGCTCGGCGTGGCGATCGGTATCACGGCGGTCGACCCGGCGCGCACCGAAGCGGCGAGGCTTGGCGCCGGGGCCGGCATCTGGGCCGGGGCGGCGCTTCTCGTAGCGCTCTTCGTCGGCGGCCTGGTGTCGACGCGCATCGGCGCCACCCATGACGGCACGACCGCGTTCTTCTCCGGCTTCCTGGTCTGGGTGGTGAGCGTTCTCCTGATGGCCTATCTCGCCGCGAGCGGCGCCAGCTCGGTCGCGGGCGGCGCTTTCAGTCTGTTCGCCTCGCAGCCGCGGCAGGTGCAGGAGCAGGCGGCCGGCTCCCTGATGCAGAAGGCCGAGGAGCTCCAGCAGAAGGCGCCGCAGCTGCAGCAGAAGGCGCAGGAAATGAAGCCGCAGGCGACGAAGGCGGCGTGGATCGCCTTCGCCGGCCTGCTGCTGTCGCTGTTTGCGGCGGTGATCGGCGCCGCGCTCGGCCGCCGGCGCGCCGCGGTTCACCCAAGCTCGACCGGCACGTAGAGCGCGGCCTCGCCGCGGCGCACGAGGAGGGCGACCATGTCGCCTTCTTTTTCCCCCGCCAGGAGCTGCTCGAATTCCTGGCGGCTCGAGAAGCGTCGCTGGTTCACGCCGACGATGACGTCGCCTGGCAGGATGGCGCTGCCGGGACCCGAGCGCTGCGCGACCTCCAGGACCATCAGGCCGTATTCGATGCCGAGCACCTGGCGCTCGGCAGGCAGCAGCTCGCGCACCGCGACGCCGAGCCGCGTCTGCTCCTCCTTGCGCGGCGCCTCGCGTGGATTCACCGCCACTTCGGGCAGGATCTCGCCCACGCGCACTTGCAGCGTCTGGCGCTTGCCTTCGCGCCAGACCGTCATGCGCGCGAGGCTCGAGGGCGCCGTGGCGGCAACGCTGCGCGGCAGCTCGTTGGGATCGTCGATCTTCTCGCCGTTCCATTCGAGCGCGACGTCGCCGACGCGCACGCCCGCGAGATCCGCCGGTCCGCCGTGCTCGACGTTGACGATGATCGCCCCGGACGGTTCGTCCAGCCTGAACGAACGGGCCAGCTCCTTGGTCATCGGCTGGACCGCGATGCCGAGGCGGCCGCGGGTGACGGTGCCTTTCGCCTTCAACTGGCGCGAGACCTCGAGCGCCACCTCGATCGGGATGGCGAACGACACGCCCATGTAGCCGCCGGTGCCGCTGTAGATCAGGGAATTGATGCCCACCACCTCGCCGTCCAGGTTGAGCAGCGGGCCGCCCGAGTTGCCGGGATTGAGCGCCACGTCGGTCTGGATGAACGGCACGTACATCTCGTCGGGCAGCGAGCGCCCCTTCGCGCTGACGATGCCCGCGGTGATGGTGTTCGAGAAGCCGAAAGGCGAGCCGATCGCGGCCACCCAATCGCCCGGCTCGAGGCGCGAAGAGCTGCCGATCTTCGCCACCGGCAGGTCCTCGGCCTCCACCTTGAGCAGCGCGACATCGCTGCGCTTGTCGACGCCGATCACCTTCGCCTTGAACTCGCGTTTGGCATCGGCGAGGCGCACGTTAACGTCATCCACATCGGCGACGGCGTGCGCGTTGGTGAGGATGTAGCCGTCCCTGCTGACGATGAAGCCGGAAGCGAGCCCATGGCGCGGGCGATCCTGGGGCGAGGGCGGCGCGCTGGCGCCCGCCGCCGAGGCGGTCTGCACGCTGCGCGAGGAGATGACGTTCACCACCGAAGGGCCAGCCGCCTTCATGAGCGACTTGAAGTCCGGCAGCTCGCGCGTCTGCGCGCTCGCCGCCTGGCAGGCAAGGAAAGCGAGGAGCAGGGCGAAGCGCTGCGCGCCTACTGCTGGCATGGATGCCTCGACACGACGCGGTTGACGCGCTGCGGAATCGGCTCGTCTTCCGCCCAGGTGCGCAGCAGGGCGTCGATCACCTCGTGCCGGTGCGTGCGGGCGACCACGCGATCGTTGAGCTGCAGCGTCACGCCCGGGCCGGGCACGTAGGCCACGATCACCCGGTCGCCGACGGAGAGCTCGCGCCAGGCGTTGCGCACGGCGCTCGTGCTCTGCCCGTCGAGCTGCTGCTCGAGCGTCTCGCGCCATTTCCTCGGCATTTCCTTGGGCAGGAAGGTTTTGCTCAGGATCTGCACCTGCAGCGCCTTCGGCTTACGCGGGTCCTGCAGCGCGTTGACCGGGGATTCGCGCGGCGGCACGTAGAGCGCCGCCGCATAGTGGTGGATCCATAGCGTGTCGCGCGTGGCGCAGCTTGCCGCCGGCAGGACCTGGTTGCCGACCCGCATGGCCGGCGGCACCTGGATCGCGTTTGCCGCCAGCAGGGAAAGGGCGGCCGCAGTGCCCGCGGCGGCGATGGGAAACCACTTCACGGGCCGGAACGCTGCAAATTGCGGTCCCGCGCCGCCTTGGGAAGGAATCTTGCGTGCGGTCGCCTGCGCCGATGAGACTGTGCCTGCTCCTTTGCGTCGTGGCCGCCTTGGCGGCCTGTGCCACTGTCGCGGCGCCATCGGCCGAGATGGCGGCGGCGCGCGCCATGTTCATCCGGGCCGAGCCCCTGGGCTGGCGCTATGCGCCGAACGAGCTTCGCGCGGCGCAGGCGAAGCTGCAGGCGGCCGAGCTGGCGATGGCGCGCGAAGACTGGCCGCAGGCGCGCCGGCTCGCCGAAGAGGCGGAAGTCGACGCCAAGTACGCATGGTCGCTCGCCGAGAACGAGCGCTCGCGCGTCGAGCTCGCGAAGTACGCGCAATGAAGGGCTTAGCCGCCATTGCCGGCTTGTTGCTGCTCGCCGCCTGCGCCTCGGCCCCACCGGCTCAGGATGCGCTCGAGCAGGCTCGCGCGGCCTATCGAGCGGCGCAGGCCGATCCGCTGGTGCCCATGCACGCCAGCGCGGAGCTCGACGCGGCGGCGCATGCGCTGCGCGAGGCCGGGCAGGCGCCGTCCCCCGCCGACGCGCTGCACTTCGCCTATCTCGCCGAGCAGCGTGCGCGCATCGCGCGCGAGCTGGCGAAAGCGAGAGCGAACGACGCCGAGGCGGACCGCCTGCGCCAGGTCGCACTCGAGCGGCGGCTCAAGACGGCCGAGGAGGAGCGCGACCGCGCGCTCGCGGCGGCGAAGGCGGCCGAAGCGGCACGCGACACGAGCGACCGGCTGAGCGCCGAGGTGCGACGCCTGCAGGCGCAGGTGGCGCAGCTCGAGGCGCAGCAGACCGAGCGCGGCTGGATCCTCACGCTCGGCACCGACCTCCTCTTCGACAGCGGCCAGGCGAAGATCAAGCCCGGCGGCCTGCGCGCGATCAAGAACCTGGCGCAGTTCATGCGCCAGCAGCCCGAGCGCAAGATCGTGATCGAGGGATTCACGGACGATCGCGGTGCCGCGGCGGTGAACCAGCGCCTGTCCGCGCAACGCGCGCAGGCCGTGCGCGAGGCGCTGGTGCGCGATGGCATCCAGCCCGAGCGCATCGAGGCGCGCGGCCGCGGCGCGGCTTATCCGGTGGCCACGAACACCAACGCGCAGGGCCGCCAGCTCAACCGCCGCGTGGAAATCCTGATCGGCGAAGGCCCCGGGCGCGCTGCCACCGGGGGAACTACTTTAGGTAAGTAATGCAGCACGGCGGCCCCGCTCGACATCGATGCCCGCGAGGAGCGCGAGGCCGGCGACGAAGTAGAGCCCCGTGGCGAAGATGCCCAGGCGATGGTTGCCGGCGAAGGCCCACGTGACGGCGCCGTAGGTGAGCGGCCCGAAGATCGACGCCGCCTTCACCGCCAGGCCCCACAGCCCGAAGAACTCGCCGAGGCGCTCCTGCGGCGCGAGATAGCCGACCACCGCACGGCCCGCGGCCTGCGAGGACCCCATGCAAAGGCCGGCCAGGTTGGCCGCGACCCAGAACATCGCCGCTCCTTCGGCGAAGCCGGCGAGCAGCACCATCACGATCCAGCCGACGAGCGTGAGCGCAAGCGAGCGCACGTGGCCGATCGCGTCCTGCAGGTAGCCGAAGCCAAAGGCGCCGAGCGCCGCCGTGATGTTGACCACGAGGATCAGCAGGATCGTCTGCTGCATCGTGAATTTCATGGCCTGCGTGGCGTAGATCGAGGCGAGCGAGATCACCGCCGTGATGCCCGCCTGGTAGAAGACGATGCAGACCAGGAAGCGCCGCAGGTCGACGTACTCCTTGGCATGGCGCAGCGTCTGCATGACGCGCGGCCATGGGTTCTCGATCTTCGCCTGCGGTACTGCGCGCTCGCGCAGGTAAAGGAACGTCGGCGTGGCCGCGATGGCGAAGAACGCGGCGGTGATCAGCATGCTCACGGGCACGGTCTCGCTCGCCGGTCTGGCGTGCGAGCCCATGATGTAGGCGAGGCAGATTCCCAGCGCGAGGAGCCCGCCCAGATAGCCGAAGCTCCAGCCCCAGCCGGATACGCGCCCCATCGCCTGCGAGGTGGCGAGCTCGGGCAGAAACGCGGCGATCAGGTTCTCGCCGCTGCCGAAGAAGTAGTTCGACAGCGCCAGCAGGACGAGCGCGAGCGCCACGGCACCGGGCTGCGCGTAATACAGCAGGGCCGTGAAAGCCACGCATCCCACGGTGGACAGGAAGAGGAGCTTCTTCTTCGCCGCGTGCGCGTCTGCCCAGGCGCCGATCAGCGGCCCGGTGACGAGGATGGCCGCATACGACAGCGACAGGGTGCAGGTGAACGCAAAAGTCGCCCACGTCGCCTGCTCGGCCACCACATCGACGAAATACTGGCTGAACACGGCCGTGATGACGACCGTGGTGTAGGCGGAATTCGCGAAGTCGTACATGCTCCACGCCCAGACCTCGCGGAGCTTCACGTCGGCGCCGAGCGCGCGCGCCACGCTAGGCTTTCAGCTTGTGCAGGTAGCGCTCGCGCCGGGCCAGGCTTTCCGCGGGCCAGTATTTCTCGCGCTCGTAATACTCGGGCGCGGCCGGCATGTGCGGCGGGATCACGACCCACGGCTGCTTGGAGCTCGTGAAGATGTGGATGTCGGGCGGCAGCGCGTCCGGATCGTCGAGGGTGCCGACGCGCACGAAGCTCACCACGGTGCCGGCGCCGGCGTAATGGCTCCAGACGGCGATGCGGCATTGCGGGCAGCGCGCGATCTTCTGGCCGCGGCCGCTCTGCGAGGGCGTGTCGACGAGCTCGGGCTTCACGCCAAGGAGCGTGACGCGATCGGATTCGATCATCGCATTCAGCGCGAACGAAGCGCCGGTCTCCCGCTGGCACCAGCGGCAATGGCAGCAATGCACGAAGAGCGGCCGGCTCTCCATGCGGTAGCGCAGCTGGCGGCAATCGCAGCCGCCTTCGAGCGGAAATGTCATTTGCTCCTCCCCGACATCCTTATCACTGCGTCCCATGCCGTGTTGCCGGCGCCCGCAGCTTCGCACGAGCGCTCGATGCGCGGTTCTTCATCCGTCACAAGTCGTCAGGACCGCGCCGGCGAGGAATCGAAAATGGCAGTTTGGGGTATAGTCTTTCGCCAATGCAACAAGCAGTTAAGACCGAAAGCGACCAGCGCCTCACCCTCAACGAGGTGCTCGACTGGCTCCTCGAAGACAAGCTCGCCGACGCGAAGGCCGCCGAGGATCTGAAGAAGGAGCGCCGCTACTACCGCGGCGCGCAGCATCCGCTCGTCACCATCGCCGAGCAGAAATGGCGCCAGCCCGGCGCCGGCGCCAAGGCGCTCACGCTCGAGGTGCTGACCGAGTGGCTGGCGAAGCGCGTCGGCCTGGAATACCTGCACATCGACCCGCTGAAGATCGACTTCTCCGCGGTCACCGACGTGATGAGCTCGGCCTACGCGACGCGCTTTCGCATCCTGCCGGTCGGCGTGACCGCCAAGGAGGCGATCGTCGCCACCGCCGAGCCGCGCGTGCGCGACTGGGAAGCCGAGCTTTCGCGCATCATCAAGCGCGACATCAGGCGCGTCATCGCCAACCCGCTCGACATCGAGC
>DATDCR010000065.1:0-3674 GCA_036524215.1 Burkholderiales bacterium | reverse complement strand
CATGCTTCGCATGATTCTCGCGCTGGCCGCGCTCGCGCCGGTGCTGGCATGGCCGCAGTCCGACAAGCCGATCCGCATCGGCGTGATGAACGATCAATCGAGCGTGTACGCCGACTTCCAAGGCCGCGGCTCGGTGCTCGCGGCACAGATGGCGGTCGAGGACTACGGCGGCCGCGCCGCGGGCCGGCGCGTCGAAGTGCTCGCGGCCGACCACCAGAACAAGCCGGACGTCGGCTCGGCGCTCGCGCGCCAGTGGCTCGACGTCGACGGCGTGAACATGATCGCCGACCTGCCGAACTCCGCGGTGGCGTTCGCGGTGAGCGAGGTGGTGCGCGACAAGAACCGGGTGATGATCGGCTCGGGCGCGGGATCGGTCGAGCTGACCGGCTCGCGCTGCTCGCCGAACACCGTGCACTGGACGTATGACACATGGTCGTACGGCCATTCGATGGCGCGCGCGGTGATGCAGCGCGGCGGCAAGACGTGGTTCTTCATCACCGCCGACTATGCGTTCGGCCACGACCTCGAGAAGCAGGCCACCGAGCAGGTGCAGAGGGATGGCGGCAAGGTGGTCGGCGCGGTACGCACGCCGATCGGCACCAACGATTTCTCGTCCTTCCTGCTGCAGGCGCAGGCCTCCAAGGCGCAGGTCCTCGCCCTCGCGGTCGCCGGCGGCGACACCACCACCTCGATGAAGCAGGCGGCGGAGTTCGGCCTGACGCAGAAGATGATGATCGCGCCGCTCATCTTCGGCATCAACAACGTGCCGGCGCTCGGCCTGCAGGCCGCGCAAGGCGCGCTTCTCGTCATCCCGTTCTACTGGGATCAGAACGACGGCACGCGCGCGTGGTCGCGGCGCTTCAAGCAGCGCTCGCACAACAATTCGATGCCGAACGACATGCAGGCGGGCGTGTATTCCGCCGTGCTGCATTACCTCAAGGCGGTCGACAAGGTCGGCAACGCCGAGGACGGCAGGGCGGTGGTCGCCGCGATGAAGGCCATGCCGACCGACGATCCCATCTTCGGCAAAGGCACGATCCGCGCCGACGGGCGCAAGCTCCACCCGATGTACCTCTTCCAGGTGAAAGGGCCGAAGGAATCGAAGGAAGACTGGGACGTCTTCAAGCTGGTGGCCACGGTGCCGGCGGAGCAGGCGTTCCGGCCGATGAGCGAAGGCAAGTGCGCGCTCGTCGCCGGCAAGCAATAGCAGGCGGGCGCATTTTTTGCGACGATCGCAACGTGAAACGCGGCTCCATCGTTGCATTTCTGTGCGCTGCATTGACGCTCGCAGCGCTGGACGCTAGCGCGGCCGGGAAGCCGCGCGGCGGCTGGCGCGGCACGGGGCTCTTCGCCGCGCCGCCGGCGGCGCCGAGCGCGCGGTGGAGCGGGTTCCATCACCGCTCCACCTTCTTCATCGGCGGCACGTTCTTCTCGCCGTGGTGGCCGGGGTACTACTACTATCCGCCGCCGCCGTATTACTACGGCCCGGATTTCCAGGCGCACTACGAGATGCCGGGCGTGTACGTGGAAAAGTTCGAAGGCACGCCGAGCGCCGACACGGTCGACGACATCTTCTGCCCGGGCGCGTCCGCCTATTACCCGGACGTGAAGGAGTGCCCGAACGGCTGGCAGCGCATCATCCGGGAGCCGGCGGGCTGAGCAGCAGGTTGTTGGTGCGCTTGACGAAGCCGGCCGGATCTTCCAGCTGTCCGCCCTCGGCGAGCACGGCCTGCTCGTAAAGCAGGCTCGCCCAGTCGGCAAAGCGCGCATCGTCGGTCTTCAGCCGCTGCACGATCGGGTGCGCCGGATTGATCTCCAGGATCGGCTGCGACAGCGGCACTTTCTGACCCGCCGCCTTCAGGATGCGCGCGAGGTTCGCGCCCATGTCGTGTTCGTCGGCCACCAGGCATGAGGGCGACTCCGAGAGGCGGCGGCTCAGGCGCACGTCCTTCACCTTGTCGCCGAGCGCGCTCTTCAGCGATTTCAGGAGCTCGCGATGTTCGCCGACCTGCCAGTCGGGCTCCGTAGCCGCATCTTCTCCTGAGGGGCCGCCCTGGATGCCGGAGAGGTCGAGGTCCCCGCGCGCGACCGAAACCAGGCGCTTGCCCTCGTAGTCCGGCAGGCTCGCGACCAGCCACTCGTCGATGCGGTCGGAGAGGAGCAGCGCTTCGACGCCGCGTTTCTTCAGGATCTCGAGGTGCGGGCTGTTCCTGGCCGCGAGATGGCTCTCGGCGGTGACGTAGTAGATCTTGTCCTGGCCGGGCTTCATGCGCGCCACGTAATCGGCAAGCGAGACGGTCTGCGCGTCACCTTCGCTATGCGTCGTCGCGAACCGCAGCAGCTTCGCGATGCGCTCGCGATTGGCCGGATCTTCGCCGACGCCTTCCTTCAGCACGCGGCCGAACTCCCGCCAGAACTGTGAGTATTTTTCGGGTGGAAGATCGGCGAGAAGATCGAGCACGCGCTTCGTGCAGCCGGCGCGGATGGCGTCGACGTCGCGGCTCTGCTGCAGGATCTCGCGCGAGACGTTGAGCGGCAGGTCGTTCGAGTCGACCACGCCGCGCACGAAGCGCAGGTAGGCGGGCAGGAGCTGCTGCGCGTCGTCCATGATGAAGACGCGCCGCACGTAGAGCTTCAGGCCGTGGCGGTGCTCGCGATCCCACAGGTCGAAGGGCGCGTGCGCCGGCAGGTAGAGGAGCTGGATGTATTCCTGGCGGCCTTCGACGCGGTTGTGCGTCCAGGCGAGCGGCGCCTCGAAGTCGTGCCCGACGTGCTTGTAGAACTCGATGTATTGCGCTTCGGCGATCTCGCTCTTCGGCCGCACCCAGAGCGCGCTCGCCTGGTTCACCGTTTCCTCGCCGCAAAGGATCGGGATCGCGATGTGGTCGGAATACTTGCGGATGATCGACTTCAGCCGGTATTCGTCGAGGAGATCGTCTTCGCCTGCGCGCAGATGCAGGATCACGTCCGTGCCGCGGCCCGGCTTCTCGGCGGGCTCGATGCTGTATTGGCCGGCGCTCTTCTCCATGTCGCATTCCCAGCGCACCGCTTCGCTGGCCGCCGCCCCGGCGCGCCGCGTGACGAGCGCGACCCGCTCGGCGACGATGAAGGCGGAATAGAAGCCGACGCCGAACTGACCGATGAGCCGCGCGTCCTTCGCCTGGTCCCCGGTCAGGGACTGGAAGAATTCGCGCGTCCCGGATTTGGCAATCGTGCCGATGTTGCGGATCACCTCGTCGCGCGACATGCCGATGCCGTTGTCCGAGACGGTGAGGGTTCTCGCCGCCTTGTCGACGGCAATCCTTATCTTCAGGTCCGGCTCCGACCCGTAGAGCGCGTTGTTCGCGAGCGCCTCGAAACGCAGCTTGTCTGCCGCGTCGGAGGCATTGGAAATGAGCTCGCGCAGGAAGATCTCCTTGTTCGAGTACAAGGAGTGGATCATCAGGTCGAGGAGCTGCTTCACCTCGGCCTGGAAGCCCAGCGTTTCCTTCGTCGCCGCTTCGGACATGCGCTCACTCATGCTGCTTGCCTCCGGACATTTGTCGCGAAATGGGGCGCTTTTGACCGCTTTTCAAGCTATTTATTTTGACGGGAATCAAAACGGCCGCTGTCCGGCCGGCGCCACAATGAGAGCCCGCAGGCTTCAGGGAGACCCCCAATGATTTCCAAGCGTT
>DATDCR010000064.1:0-6100 GCA_036524215.1 Burkholderiales bacterium | reverse complement strand
ATCAGGGGAAGCGGCGCATAACGGAGCTCGACCTTCAAGCGAGAAAAGGGGTCAGAGCAACTTTCCTGTAACAACTACGGAGAGCTCCATTCTAATGAGCGGCGACTGATGGGCGAGCACGAAGGCGGCTGTCTTTGCGGCGCGGTGCGCTACCGCGTGAAGAACGAGCCGGTGCGCAACTCGGCGTGCCATTGCACTTTCTGCCAGCGTCGCACCGGCAGCGCGTTCGGCCTCGGCGCCTATTTCCGCGACGAGGACGTGTACTTCCTGCAGGGCGAGCTGCGCAGCTACGAGCATCGCTCGGACGAGAGCGGCCGCTGGCTGCGCATCGAGTTCTGCCCCAAATGCGGCACGCAGGTGACGTGGACGGCCGAAGCGCTGCCGGGGCTGCGCGCCATCGGCGTCGGCACGCTGGACGATCCGAAGCGCATCAAGATCTCCAAGTTCGGCTGGATGCGTTCGGCGCATCCGTGGATCGTGCCGCCGCCCGGCGTCGAAGTGCACGAGCGGGGCACGCTGCCGGCGCGGAAGAGTTAGGGCTGCGTCCCCGAATTATTTCTTCCTGCTGGCGGCGTCGATGAAGCCGCTCGCCTTCATCTCGTCGAGGAACTCGCGCAGGTAGCTCGCGCCGAGCGCATGGCCCGAAGACGTCTCGCCGCTGAAGTCCATCTCATTGCCGCCGAGCCGGTCGCGCCGCACGAACGCCACGTCCCAGGCCTCGCGCGGCGTCACGAGCTTCACCGGCACGCGCAGTCGCCTGGCGAGCTCGCGCGCGAGCGCGGCCGACACGCCGTCATCCGCGACCGCCGCACGCAGCGTGCCGGTCGGCGCGAGGTCGTGCACGACGGGCGACGGCGCGACTTCGGGGGTCACGCAGCCCGCGAGCACGGCGAAGAGCAGGGCGAGCGCGCGGTGCATGCCGCCTTATTTGTCGGTCCCGGAGTGCAGGGCGATGCGATTGCCTTCGCTGTCGAGCACGATGGCGCGAAAGCCGTGCGGCCCGATGCCTTCGAGCGGCCGCAGCACGCGCCCGCCGTGCTTTTCCACCTGGCGCAGCGCATCCCTTATGCGTCCATCGACGTTCATGTACACGAGGATCCCGGTCGAGCTCACATCCTTGGGATTCGGGATCAAGCAGCCGCCGTTCCCGCTCGGCCCGTGGTCGAGCACGGCGAAGGGCAATTCGCCCATCTTCTCCTGGTGCACCTTGAGGCCGAGCACGGCGGCATAGAAGGCGCTCGCGCGTGCCAGATCGGCCACGGGAAGGTCGAACCAGACGACGCGGTCGGGGCTGGTCTTGGCTTCGTTCATGGGGTGGCGTCCTTTCTCCAGTGAAACTTGTGAAGCGCGCGATGCAGCAGCGGCGCGGCGATGAAGCCGACAGAAACGATCACCACAAGGCCGCAGTAGAGCGCGTAGAACCCGGCGAAGAGCTTGCCCGCCGCCGTGCGCGGCGCGTCGACCGGACCCATGCCGCCGAGCAGCATCGCCGCATTGAGGAAGGCGTCGAGCCAGCCGAGTTGCTCGAGGTAGTGATAGCCGGCCATGCCGATGCCGAGCGACGCGGCAACGAGGGCAAGCGCGCCCGCGGCGTGGCGCACGAGCCGCCGCAGGAAGTGTGCGGTCGGAAGCGGCGCTTCGGCGCGGCTCTCGTACATTCAGTAGATGGCGAGGCTGCGCCGGCCCCGGCGATCGATCGCGCCGCGGTACATGCCTTCGCTGCTGAATGGCATCACGATGTTGCCGCGCCGGTCCACCGCGATCAGGCCGCCGTCGCCTTGCAGGCCGGACAGCCTGGCGAGCGCGGCTCGTGCCGCCTTGGCGAGCGGCTCGCGCAGGTAGCGCATGCGCGCGGCGATGTCGTAGGCGATGACGCCGCGGATGAACGCCTCGCCGAGGCCCGTGCCCGACACGGCGCAGCTCGCGTTGTCCGCGTAGGTGCCGGCGCCCACGATGGGCGAGTCGCCGACGCGTCCGGGCAGCTTGCCGGTGTAGCCGCCGGTCGACGTCGCGGCGGCGAGGTTGCCGCTCGCATCGAGCGCGACGGCGCCGACCGTGCCGTGATGGCCTTCGAGCTTCTGCTTGAGCGCCGCCAGCCGCGAAGCGGTGTGGAAATACGCGGCCGGCGCAAGGCGCACGCCGTGCCTGGCGGCGAAACGCTCGGCGCCGCGCCCGACCAGCAGCACGTGCCGGCTCTTCTCCATCACCGCGCGCGCCGCGAGCACCGGATTGCGGATGCGCGTCACCGCGGCCACCGCGCCGGCACGCAGGCTCGCGCCCTCCATCACCGAAGCATCGAGCTCGTGCTTCCCGTCGCTGTTGTAGCAGGCGCCGCGGCCGGCGTTGAAGAGCGGGTTGTCCTCGAGCTCGACCACCGCGGCGCAGACCGCATCCATCGCCGTGCCCTGGTTCTCGAGCACGGCGTGGCCCGCTTCGAGTGCCCGGGCAAGGCCTGCGCAATAGCGCGCGGCGACGCTCTTCGTCATCCGCTTGCGCGCCATCGTGCCGGCGCCGCCATGGATCGCGATGGCGATGCTCATCGATTAAGATGGTCGCATACATGAAGCTGGCTGGCCTGCGCGTCATCGACCTGACGCTGTTTCTTCCGGGACCGTACCTCACGCTGCAGCTCGCCGACCACGGCGCCGAGGTGTTCAAGATCGAGCCGCCGGGCGAGGGCGATCCGACGCGCCACCTCGGCCTCAAGGACGGCGAGAGCACGGTCTACTTCCGGGCGCTCAATCGCGGCAAGCGCAGCGTGGTCCTCGACCTGAAGAGCGGAGCGGGCAAGGCGAAGCTGCTCGGGCTCCTCGATAGCGCCGACGTGCTCGTCGAATCGTTCCGTCCCGGCGTGATGGACCGCCTCGGCTTCGGCGAGGCCGCGATGCGCGCGCGCAATCCGCGGCTCGTGTACTGCTCGATCAGCGCGTTCGGCTCGAGCGGCCCCTATCGCGACCGGCCGGCGCACGACCTCGCGGTCGAGGCGCTGGCCGGCGTGCTGTCGATGAACCTCGGGCGCGACGGCAAGCCGGCGATCCCGGCCTTGCCGGTCGCCGATCTCGTCGCGGCGCTGCAGGGCCTCTCCGGCATCCTGATGGCGCTCTTGCGCCGCGAGCGCACCGGGCGCGGCGACTACGTCGACATCGGCATGCACGACGTGATGGTGGCGTCGCTCTCGAACATCCTGGGCCCGGTCCTCGCCGAGGATCGCCAGCCCGTGCCGACGCACGAGCGCACCACCGGCGGCTCCGCCTTCTACCGCATCTACGAGACGGCCGACGGCCGGCACCTCGCGCTCGGCGGGCAGGAAGCCAAGTTCGTGCGCAACCTGCTCGGCGCGCTGGGACGTCCGGAGCTCGCGCCGCTGTGCGAGCGCCCGGGCGCGCACCAGGCCCCGGTGATGGAATTCCTGGAGTCGACCTTTCGCTCGAGGCCGCTCGCGCACTGGCTCGAGATGCTCGGCAAGCTCGACGTCTGCTATGGCGAGGTGAACACGCTGCCCGAGGCGCTGCGCGACAAGAACGCGCTCGCGCGCGGCATGGTGCTCGCGGACGCCGCCGGCCGCCGCCACCTCGCGCCGCCGATCCGCTTCCAGGAAGAGCCGGCGCGCCCGAACCTGCGCGAGCCGAAGCTCGGCGAAAGTTCGGGGACGGAGCCCTAACTACTGGCCCGGCGCCGGCGCGGGCCGCGCTTGCATCGGCGCACCGGCGCCCAGCGGGCGGGGCGCCGGCACGACCCGGATCCCCGTCGGCTGCGGCGAGATCGCCATCGGTGGCGCGAACTGGGCTGCGCTGGGCGCGCGGCTGCGCAGGAACGCGATCTGTTGCTGCGCCAGCGTCAGCTCGGCGCGTACGCGCTCGCCATGCGCCTTCTCGGCCTCGAGGAGCGCCTTGGCGGAATCCCGATCCGCGCGCAGCTGGTCGCTGGCCGCCTTCAGCTCGTCGGCTTCCCTGCGCACCTTGTCGAGCTCGTTCTTCGCCGTGCGCAAGTCGGCATTCGCCTTGTCCAGCGTTGCCTTGGTGCTCGACAGCTCGGCGCGCGCATGGCCGAGCTCGCGGTATTGCACGAAGGCGAAGGCGCCCGCGCCCGCCGCGGCAACGGCGAAGACGATGGCGATGATGGATGCTCCTGATTGCTTCTTCATTTCGGCCCCCGTGAGCGTTACGCCTTCGATTCTAATTCGGGGTCAGTGCACCAATTCGGCCGTTGGCGGCCTTGGTCCGCTCGCCGAGCAATCGATCCGCCGCGATCCACGCCTTCAGGTCATCCGGGAACTCTGGCGACGGCACGTCGTAGCCGAGCACCGGATAGATCTGCGCGTTCGGCACCAGCCCGCGCGCGTCGGACGCGGCGCCTTTGACGAAGCCGTTCGCGCACAGCTCGCCGCCGCGGATGAATTCGAAGCGCGAGTAGGTCCAGAACTCGTCCCAGCCGGCGACGGTGAAGCGCAGGCGGTACTTCTGGAAGAGCGTGAGCGCGCGGCGGAAATACACGACGCTGCCGCCGCCGACGAGGCCCCAGCGCCGCTCGCGCGCGAGCCTGAAGAACCCGCTGCGCACGAACACGGTCGCGAGCGCCAGGTCCACCATCGTCAGGTAGCGGCCGTTGTTCATGTGGCCGTTGAGGTCGAGGTCGGTCGGCAGGACACGAAAGGCGAGCTCGACCGACTCCTCGGGCTGGATGCGCGGCGCGCGCCAGGCCTTGATGAACGTGAGCAGCAGCCGGAAATAGAGATTCACATGCTGCCGATCTTCCAGGAGCCGCCCTCGTTCGCGAAGCTCACGAAGCCGGCGCGCCGCTGGTCCCTGACCTGGCGCACGATCATCGCCTCGTCCGCGCCCTGCATGCTGAAGGCGAGAAAGCTCTCGCCCATCGCGCGGCGCTCGGCCGGCGACATCTTGTTGAACAGCGCGCCGAGCTTCGCCTGCATGTCGGCCGTGAAGCAATCGAGCATCGCCGCTGCCTCGCCTTTCTTCGCCGCGGCGACGAAGGCGTCCCAGGTCGTCTGCGGGCTGGCATAGCGCGGATCCGGCCTGGTCGACGGGCCGCGGATGCCGCGGTCCTTGAAGAATCGCTCGGCCGCGGCGGTGACGAAGGGCGAGGGCTGGCCATAGAGCATCCCGGTAAAGGCGGCGGCCGTGACATAGCCGCCCGGATCGTGCTTGGCGAAGAAGGCCAGCATCTCGTCGGGGGGAAATTCGAAGATGGCGGGCATCATGCGCGCGATCTGAAGCTGCGAAGCCGGCAGGCGCGCGAGCGCCTGCGCGTCGGGCACCGGCCGCAGCGGCTCGTGTCCGCTCAACATGACCCACAGCATGACGCCCGCGGCGTCGGCCTTGGTCATGGTCCCGCTGAAGGGGCGGCGATGCTCGAGGTAGGCGATCTCGAAGGCGAGCCACTTCTGCAGCCCCTTGATCGCGCCGTCCTCGCTCGCCTGCCACGTCGCGCGCGCGAGATTGGCGGATGCCTCGCGATAGAACTGGATTGCCTTGCGCGCGTCGCGCTTGTCGAAGCGATACAGGTCGGCCGTTTCGATGGCCGCACTTGCGCCGCCGGGGTCCTGGAACGCGCGCGCGGCTTCGTAGCTCGCCAGCGCCGCATCGGGCTGGCCGAGCCGGAAGCGCTGGAAGGCGCCGAGCTCGACATAGGCCTGCACGACCGATTGGCGCGCGCCCACCCTCTGCGGGATGTCGGGCGCCGCGCGCACTTCGGCCGCGCGCACGTCGAGCCGCTTGCGCATTTCGGCGGCATAGCGCTTGGGGTCGCTCGTCTTGAGCGCGGCGAGATCTTCCGTTGCCTGCGCCGCCGCCTGCGTCGCAACGGCGAAGGCGAGAGCGAAGGCGACGAATCTCCCCATGCCTTTAACTTACCCGAATCAGCCGCCGGCGAGCTTGCGCAGCCGGATCCTGATCGGCCTGGCGCGGGGATCGGCGGACCAGCCCGGCGACCATGGCGACGCTGCGCATCGCTCGATAGTCGCATATTCGCGTCGCCTGCGGAGATAGTGCCCTGACCCCGAATTAGTCCAGGGTGCGGCGGTAGAAGCCGAGGCCGACGGTGATGACGACCAGCATGAAGGCGACGATCGGCCAGAGCTGCG
>DATDCR010000063.1:0-2165 GCA_036524215.1 Burkholderiales bacterium | reverse complement strand
CGCTTCGACAAGGGCGGCGAGCAGTTCTACGACCAGATCTCGGCGCTGCACAAGGCGGTGCGCGGCTCGCACGCCGACGCTTCGCTCTACTGGCTGGTGCGCATGCTCGACGGCGGCGCCGATCCGCTGTACCTCGGCCGGCGCATCGTGCGCATGGCGGTCGAGGACATCGGCCTCGCCGATCCGCGCGGATTGCGCCTGGCGCTCGATGCCGTCGAGACGTACGAGCGGCTGGGCAGTCCCGAGGGCGAGCTCGCGCTGGCGCAAGCCGTGGTCTACCTGGCGCTCGCCGCCAAGTCGAATGCCATCTACGAAGCCTATAATGCGGCGCGCGATTTCATTGCCAAAGACGGCACGCGCCCCGTTCCCCTTCACATCCGCAACGCGCCCACGCGCCTCATGAAGAATCTCGGCTACGGCAAGGACTACCGCTACGCGCACGACGAAGCAGGCGCATACGCGGCGGGCGAGAACTACTTCCCGGAAGGCATGCCCGAGGTCCAGTGGTACCGGCCGACCGAGCGCGGCCTGGAAGGCCGCATCCGCGAGCGCATGGCGGAGCTGCGCCGTCTCGACGAACAAGCCAAGGACAAATGATCGACATCCAGCTCCTTCGCAAGAGCCCCGACGACGTGGCGAAGCGCCTCGCGACGCGCGGCGGCAATCCATTCGACGCCGACCAGTTCCAGCGCTTCGAGAAGGCGCGCAAGGACCTGCAGACCGCGGTCGAGCAGGCGCAGGCCTCGCGCAACCGCATCGCCAAGGACATCGGCCAGGCCAAGTCCAAGGGCCACGATGTTTCGGACCTTCTCGCCAAGGGCGAGAAGCTGAAGTCGCTCCTCGAGGAGTCCGAGCAGCAGCTCGTCAAGCTGCAGGAAGGCTTCCAGGACTTCCTCGGCCGCATCCCCAACCTGCCGCACGAGTCGGTGCCGGTCGGCGACGCGGACGCCAACCGCGAGGAGCGCAAATGGGGCTCGCCTCGCAAGTTCGATTTTGCACCGAAGGACCACGTCGACATCGGCGAGCGCCTCGGCGGGCTCGACTTCGCCACCGGCGCCAAGGTCGCCGGCACGCGCTTCGTGGTCATGTACGGCCAGGTGAGCCGGCTGCACCGCGCGATCGCGCAGTTCATGCTCGACGTGCACACGAGCGAGCATGGCTACACCGAGACCTATGCGCCTTACATGGTGACGCCGGAATGCGCGAACGGCGTTTCCAGCCTCGCCAAGTTCGAGGGCGACCTCTTCAAGCTCGCCGGCGAGCGGCAGCTCTACCTCATTCCCACCGCCGAATATCCGGTGACGAACTACGTGCGCGACGAAATCGTCCCGCTCGAGAAGCTGCCGATCAAGTACGTCTGCCACTCGCCGTGCTTCCGCTCGGAAGCCGGCTCGGCCGGCAAAGACACGCGCGGCATGATCCGCAACCACCAGTTCGACAAGGTCGAGCTGGTGCAGATCGTCCATCCCGAGAAGTCGTACGCCGCGCACGACGAGCTCACCTCGCACGCCGAAGCGATCCTGAAGAAGCTCGAGCTGCCTTACCGCGTGGTCACGCTGAGCACCGGCGACATGGGTTTTGCCGCCGCCAAGACCTATGACCTGGAGGTCTGGCTGCCCGCGCAGAACGCCTACCGAGAGATCTCATCCTGCTCGAACTACGAAGCCTTCCAGGCGCGGCGCATGCAGGCGCGCTTCCGCAACGAGAAAGGCAAGGTCGAGCCCGTGCACACGCTGAACGGCTCAGGCCTCGCCGTGGGGCGCACGCTGGTGGCGATCCTCGAGAACTACCAGAACGCCGACGGGTCGGTGGCGGTGCCGGAGGCCCTTCGGAGCTACATGGGCGGCGTCGATCTGATCAAGCCCGGCTGATAGAATCCGCACCTCGTTCTGATCGACCGCGGAGAGATGGCAGAGTGGTCGATTGCGGCAGACTCGAAATCTGTTGTACCCGTGAGGGTACCGGGGGTTCGAATCCCTCTCTCTCCGCCACTTCTTTTTCTTGCTCCGGAAATGACCGCTCCCGTACCGCAGGTCCAGTTCGATCCCGCATCGGCGCGCTTCGGCGCCTCGCGCACGCAGAAGCGCCTGGAGGACGACCGGCTGCTGGCCGGCAGGGGCCTCTACAGCGACGACCGCGTGTTTCCGGGGCAGGCATGGATGGTC
>DATDCR010000062.1:0-4497 GCA_036524215.1 Burkholderiales bacterium | reverse complement strand
CGTCGGGCGGCAAAGCGTGGGAGAGCACCGACGTCGGCGTGTCTTCTCTCATCGACACCTGGCTCCTGGTACGCGACATCGAGCTGGCCGGCGAGCGCAACCGCGGCCTCTACGTGCTCAAGTCGCGCGGCATGCCGCACTCCAACCAGATCCGCGAGTTCGTCATCACGTCGAAGGGCATCGACCTCCTCGACGTGTACGTCGGACCGGAAGGGGTCCTCACGGGCTCCATGCGCGCCGCGCAGGAAGCGCGCGAGCGGGACGCCGAGGCGCAGCGCCTGCAGGAAGACACGCGCCGGCAGCGCGAGCTCGAAGGCAAGCGTGCAGCGCTGCACGCGCAGATCAGCGCCCTGCAGTCAGAGTACGAGATGCTCGCGGACGAAGGCAAGCTGCTCGCCGCGCAGGAGCGCGCCCGGCTGGAGGCGCTCGCCGAGCAGCGCGCAGCCGCCGCCCGCCGGCGGGGCGCCGACATCGAAAACAACCGCAAGAAGGCGGCAAAATGAGCACCACTGAGAAGAAGCGCAACGGGCAAGAGACCGACGAGGTCTGGGAGCTGCGGCTCTACACCGCCGGCCAGACGCCGAAGTCCATCGCGGCGCTCGCCAACCTGAAGCGCATCTGCGAGGAGCACCTGCACGGCAAGTACAAGATCGAGGTCGTCGACCTGATGGCGAACCCCCGCCTTGCCAAGGAGCACCAGATCGTCGCCATCCCGACGCTGGTCAAGAAGCTGCCGCAGCCGCTGCGCCAGATCATCGGCGATCTCTCCGACAAGGAGCGCGCGCTGGTCGGACTGCAGCTTCGCCAGATCGACCGCTGAACCCCGCTTAAGGACGAACCATGGAATTCGATATGTCAGAAGCCGAACAGCTGCGCCAGGCGATTGCCGCCGGGGAGGTCGATGCGTTCCTGGTCGGCAAGGACGACAAGGACAAGCGCGTCCTGCTCCTCGCGGGCGCCTACCAGCGCTATCGCCAGCTCGTCGAGCAGATGCAGCAGGGCGCGATCACGTGCTCCGTGCACGGCGACATCCTTTACGCCAACCAGCGCTTCGCGGAGATGCTCGGCACGCCGATGGCGCAGCTCTACGCGGCGCCGCTCGAGGGCTACGTCTCCTCGCCCGACCGCGCCCGCCTTTCCAGCTTCCTGCTCGTGAGCGCGCGCAACTCGACGATCGATATCGCGTTCACGCGACGCGACGGCACTCTCATGCCGGCACGCCTCGAGCTCGTCAACTTCGCCGACGGCTACGCCTCGATCCTCGTCACGCGGCTCGCCCAGCTGCAGTGGGCGCGCGCGGCCGAGGACGCGCTCAATCTCATGCGCGGCTCGGTCGAGACGCTGAATCGCGCCGGGCTCGCCGATGCGCAGGCGAAGCGCGCCGTGGACACGCTGGCGCGCGAGATCAACGCGCTCAGCAAGCTCCTGGACGAGATCGGCTCCTCGGCGACCTAGCCCTACGCGAGCGGCGCGAGCCCCTCGGCGCTCAGCCGGTAGCGGCGATCGCACGCGGCGGCCGCCTGCTCGGAATGCGTCGCCAGGATCGCCGCCGCGCCGCGGCTCCTGGTTTCTTCTCTGAACAGTTCCAGGACCTGCCGGCCGTTTTCCGGGTCGAGGTTGCCGGTCGGCTCGTCCGCCAGCACGAGCTTCGGCTCGCCCACCAGCGCTCGCGCGATCGCCACGCGCTGCAGCTCCCCTCCTGAAAGCTCGCGCGGCGCGCTCTTCTCCCTGCCTTGGAGGCCCACCGCCTCCAGGATCCGCGCGACCTTCCCACCGTCCTCCAAGCCCCTCAAGAGCAAGGGCAGCGCGACGTTCTGCTCCACGCTGAGCTGCGGCAGGACGTGGAACGCCTGGAAGACGAAGCCGTAGGCGTCGCGGCGCAGGATGGTGAGCGCGTCGTCGTCCATGCGCGTGAGCTCGCGCGACTCGAACACGATCTCGCCCTCGTCGACCGGCTCGAGCCCGGCGATGACGTTGAGGAGCGTCGACTTGCCGATGCCCGACTCGCCGAGGATGGCGATGTACTCGCCAGCGGCAAGCTCGAGGCAAATCCGGTTGAGCACCACGCGAGCGCCGAAACGCTTGCTGACGGCGGCCAGCTTCAGCACCTTAGAATCGTACTATGTTCGTCGAGCAATACGGGCTGTGGTCCGAGGAGAGCCGCGAGCACGCGCGCGAGCTGAAGGAGCGGCTCGAGCGCGCGCCGCTCGAGATGGTGCGCCTGGCGTGGGCCGACCCGCACGGCGCCTCGCGCGCGAAAGCGGTCTCGCTGCCGGTGTTCCTCGAGGCGCTCGAGGCCGGCTACAACATCAACGTGGCGACGACCACGCTCGACTCGGCGGGCGGCCGCGTGTTCAAGTCCTTCACGCGCGGCGGCGGCATGGGCCTCGACGAGATGACCGGCTCGCCGAACCTCGTCATCGTCCCGGACCCGGCGACGTTTCGCATCCTGCCGTGGGCGCCTAGCGTCGGCTGGGTGCTTTGCGACGAGTACTTCCGCGACGGGCGGCCGTTCCACTTCTCGCCGCGGCATCTGCTGAAGAAGCAGCTGCGCCGCCTGGAGGACCAGAAGAAGCAGCTCGTCGTCGGCCTCGAAGTGGAGTGGTATCTCGCCCGCGTGGCGGAGGAGCGGCTTTCCGAAGAGCACGTCGGCATTCCGGGCGTGCGCGGACGCGCCATCCGCACCGTGCCGATCGAGCCGGGCTACTCGTACCACTCCGAGACGAACATGGACCTCATGCAGCCGGTGCTCGGAGAGCTGGCGCGCGCCTATTCCGCGCTCGGCTTGCCGCTGCGCTCGATCGAGAACGAATGGGGACCCGGCCAGGTCGAGTGCACGTTCACCGCGCAGCATGCGCTGCGCACGGCGGATGACCTGCTTCTCTTCCGCACGGCCACGCGCCAGGTCTGCCGCCGCCTCGGCTGCTTCGCGACCTTCATGGCGCGGCCGGCGCTCAAGGGCTACTACGCGAGCGGCTGGCACCTGCACCAGTCGGTCGCCGACGCTTCCGGCAAGAACCTCTTCGCCGATGCCGATCTTCTTTCGCCGCTCGGCGAAGGCTACCTGGCCGGGCTGCTCGAGCACGCTTCCCCGGCGACCGTGTTCGCGACGCCGACAGTCAACGGCTACCGGCGCTACCGGCCGTATTCGCTCGCGCCGGACCGCGCGGCGTGGGGCTACGACCACCGCGGCGCGATGGTGCGCGTGATCGGCGGCCGCAACGACCCGCAGACGCGGCTCGAGAACCGCATGGGCGAGCCGGCGGCCAATCCCTATCTCTACATCGCCTCCCAGATCGTGGCCGGCCTGGACGGCGTCGAGCGCGGCCTCAAGCCGGGCGCGCGCGAGGACGACCCGTACGCGACCGAGCATCCGATGCTGCCAACCAGCCTCGCGCAGGCGCTCGATGCGCTCGAGCGAAGCGCCCTCTTCCGGCGCCAGCTCGGCGAGCTTTTCACCGACTATTACCTCAAGCTCAAGCGCAGCGAGCTCGGTCGCTACCAGCAGTGGCTGGCCGAGAACCGCGCCTCCGAGAGCGAGCCCACCGAGTGGGAACAGAATGAATACTTCGACTTTTTTTGACCACTTGGTCCACGAGGACCGGGTGCACCGGTCGATCTACACCGACCCGCTGATCTTCGAGCAGGAGATGACGCACATCTTCGGCGCGGTGTGGGTCTATCTCGCGCACGAAAGCCAGATCCCGCAGAACGACGATTACCTGACGGCGAAGCTCGGCCTGCGCCCGATCATCGTGCTGCGCGACTCGCAGGGAAAGATCCGCGCGCTCTTCAACCGCTGCACGCACCGCGGCGCGCGCGTCTGCCGCGAGGCGCGCGGCTCCGCGCGTACCTTCCAGTGCGCGTACCACGGCTGGACCTATTTCAACACCGGCAAGCTGCGCGGCGTGCCCTGGCCGGAAGGCTATGCCTGCGACTTCAAGGAAGAAAAGTACAACCTCGCCCAGGTGCCGCGCGTCGAGAGCTACCGCGGATTCATCTTCGCCACATTGAATCTCGACGCTCCCAGCCTGGAACAATATTTGGGCCCCGCGAAGCGCCCAATCGACGAATGGCTCGACCGCAATCCGGGCGGGCGCGTCGTCGTCACCGAAGCGAATCGATTGAAGTACAAGGGCAACTGGAAGCTCGCCTACGACAACGCCGCCGACGGCTATCACGTGGTGTTTTCGCACCGCTCCCTCCTGGACACGGAGAACCGCCACGCTGCGGATCCGAGCAAGGGCATGTCGTTCTACCTGGGCAAGCCGGATGATGCGCCCATGTACGTGCAGTACTTCGGCCGCGGCCATCACTTCAAGGACAAGCGGCCGAACGTGGCGAAGCATCCGGGCGCGCTCTGGGAGATGGAAGGCCTGCAGCCGGGAATGCGCACCTATGAGCGTCTGATCAGAGAGAAATTAGGAAGCAAAGCGGCGCGGGCACTGGACCTCGCCGCCTCAGAGCCGGTGAACATCAACATCTTTCCGAACCTGT
>DATDCR010000061.1:0-7773 GCA_036524215.1 Burkholderiales bacterium | reverse complement strand
ATCAGCCGGCGCCGCCCAAGAAGCTCCTGTCGCTGGAGCTGCTCGCCGAGTGGCTGGCGAAGCGTGTCGGCCTCGAATACCTGCACATCGATCCGCTGAAGATCGATTTCTCCGCGGTCACGGACGTCATGAGCTCGGCGTACGCGACGCGCTTCCGCATCCTGCCGGTCGGCGTGAGCGCGAAGGAGGCGATCGTCGCCACCGCCGAGCCCAAGGTGCGCGAATGGGAGAAGGAGCTCGCGCGCATCATCAAGCGCGACATCCGGCGCGTGATCGCCAACCCGCTCGACATCGAGCGCTTCCAGGTCGAGTTCTACAACCTGGCGAAGTCGATCAAGGGAGCGACGCGCGGCGCGAGCGGCGCGAGCGGCCTGTCCAACTTCGAGCAGCTGGTCGAGCTCGGCAAGAGCGACAAGCCGGTCGATGCCAACGACGCGCACGTGGTGCGCGTGGTGGACTGGCTGTGGCAGTACGCCTTCGAGCAGCGCGCGAGCGACATCCACGTCGAGCCGCGGCGCGAGCACGGCATCGTGCGCTTTCGCATCGACGGCGTGCTGCACCAGGTGTACCAGATCCCGGCGGCCGTACTGAGCGCGATGACCAGCCGCATCAAGATCCTGGCGCGCATGGATGTGGTCGAGAAGCGCCGGCCGCAGGACGGGCGCATCAAGACGCGCACGCTCGGCGGCGAGGAGATCGAGCTGCGCATCTCCACGCTGCCGACCGCGTTCGGCGAGAAACTCGTCATGCGCATCTTCGATCCCGAAGTGCTGGTGCGCGACTTCAAGGAGCTCGGCTTCTCGGACGAGGACCACAAGCGCTGGCTGGAGATGACCAACCGGCCGAACGGCATCGTGCTGGTCACCGGGCCGACCGGCTCGGGCAAGACGACGACGCTCTATTCGACGCTGAAGAGCATCGCCACGCCGGAGGTGAACGTCTGCACCATCGAGGATCCGATCGAGATGGTGGAGAGCGCCTTCAACCAGATGCAGGTGCAGCAGCAGATCGAGCTCGGCTTTGCCGAGGGCGTGCGCGCGCTGATGCGCCAGGACCCCGACATCATCATGGTGGGCGAGATCCGCGACCTCGAGACGGCCGAGATGGCCGTGCAGGCGGCGCTGACGGGCCACCTGGTGCTCTCGACCCTGCACACGAACGACGCTCCCAGCGCAGTGACAAGATTATTGGAACTGGGCGTGGCGCCGTACCTGCTGAACGCGACCCTGAACGGCATCATGGCGCAGCGCCTGGTGCGCACGCTGTGCCCGCACTGCAAGCAGAAGACCGAGCTCAACCGCGACGAGGACCGTACGGCGTGGGACGCGCTCGTCGCGCCGTGGAAATCGAAGCACCCGGCACGCCTCTACAAGCCGGTCGGCTGCCTCGAGTGCCGCATGACCGGCTTCCTCGGCCGGGTCGGCGTGTACGAGACGCTGCTCTATTCGAGCGCCATCAAGACGCTGGTCAGCGCGCATGCCGACATCGCGGCGCTGCGCGAGCAGGCCTTCAAGGAAGGCATGAAGTCGCTGCGCATCAGCGGCGCGATGAAGGTCGGCGCCGGGCTGACGACGATCGAGGAAATCCTCAAGGTCGCGCCGCCCGTGCGCGACGGCGCGCCCTGAACCCGATCGCCGACGCGCTGCTGCTGGCGGGAATCGCCGCCGGCATCGTCTACCTCGTCATGGTGCTGTTCGCCCGCCGGCGCGAGCGCGAGCTCGGCGAGGCGCGGGCGCACGAGCAGCGCCTGCGCAGCCTGATCGAGCTCTCCGCGGACTGGTTCTGGGAGACCGACGCCGAGCACCGCATCACCTGGCTTTCCGGCGGCGGTCCGGTCGCCACGCTGTTCGGCGATACCGCCACCTACGGCAAGCGCTTCTGGGAGATCCCGGGCATCGAGGTCGACGCGCGCGCCCTGCAGGCGCACCTCGAGCGCCTCGGCCGCGAGCTGCCGTTCTTCGACCTGGAGATTGCGCGCAGCGATGCGCGCGGCGCGCGGCAGGTGCACATCATCTCCGGACAATCGCATCGCACGGCCGACGGCCGCTTCATCGGCTACCGCGGCGTCGGGCGCGACGCCACGGAGCAGCGGCGCGCCGAGCGCGGCCTGTCGCAGGCGAAGGAGCGCCTCGAGATGGCGCTCGACGGCGGCAACCTCGCCGAGTGGCACTACGACGTCGGCAGCGGCGAGCTCTACGCCGGCGACGGCTGGGTGCGTTTTCTCGGGCACGAGCACTCGCCGCCGATCACGCACGGCGCGCAGCTCGAGGAGCTGTTCCATCCCGATGACGCCGCCAAGGCGCGCCGCGCCCTGGTCGCCGTGCTGAAGGGCGAGGAATCGATCTACGACGTCGAGATGCGCATGCGCACCAAGGCCGGCGGCTGGAAATGGCTGCATTGCCGCGGCCATGTCACCGAGCGCAATGCCGAGGCCCGCGCCGTGCGCATGTCCGGCATCGTCGCCGACATCGATGCGCGCAAGCGCGCGGAGGAGGCGGTCGCCGACCGCGAGCAGCGTTTCCGCGACGTCGCCGCGGTGTCGGGCGAGTTCGTGTGGGAAACCGACCGCGAATGGCGCTATACCTATCTGTCGGAGCGCGTCGAGGCGCTGCTTGGCTATCCGCGCAGCGAGCTCCTCGGCCGCAGCCTGTGGGAACTCCTTCCGCTCGGCGAGGAACGCGCGATGCGCGAGTGGTTCGCCTCGCACGGCGGCGAGGGCCGCGCGTTCCGCGAGCTGGTCCACCGCATCATGACCAAGTCGGGCGGCGTGCTCTGGCTTTCGGCGAGCGGCGTGCCGCTGTTCGATGCCATCGGGCGCTGGAACGGCTATCGCGGCACGGCGGCCGACGTCACGCCGCGCAAGCAGGCCGAGGCGCGCATCGAGCAGCTTTCCACGCGCGATGCGCTCACCGCGCTCGCCAACCGGACGCTGCTCGCCGAGCGCACGAGCCAGGCGATCGCCGCCGCGGCGCGCTCGCGCGCCCAGCTAGCCCTGCTCGTGATCGACCTCGACCGCTTCAGGCTGGTGAACGAGTCGCTCAGCCACACGGCCGGCGACGCGCTGCTGCGCGCCGTGGCGGAGCGGCTGCAGAACGCCCTGCGGCGCGAGGACACGCTCGGCCGGCTGGGCGGGGACGATTTCGTGCTGTTGTGGAACGGGCTCAAGTCGCGCGAGGAGGCCGCGCAGCTCGGCGAGCGGCTGCTCGCCATCCTCAGCCGGCCCTTCACGATCGAGGGGCGCACGCTGAACGCCGGCGCGTCGATCGGCATCGCGCTCTACCCGGGCGACGGACGCGATTTCGCCGAGCTCCTGAAGAACGCCGACGCGGCCATGTATCACGCGAAGGATGCGGGCGGCGCCACGTTCCGCTTCTATCAGCCGAGCTTCGGCTCGCGCGCGGCCGAGCAGCTGCGCACCGAGAACGATCTGCGCGCGGCGCTGACGCGAAACGAGCTCCTGCTGCATTGGCACCCGGTCGTGAAGGGCCGCTCGCAGGTCGTCGGCGCCGAGGCGCTGGTGCGCTGGCAGCACCCGACGCGCGGCCTGATCGGCCCCGAGGAGTTCGTGCCGCTCGCCGAGGACAGCGGCCTGATCCGCGCGGTGGGCGAATGGACGCTCGAGCGCTCGGTGGCGCAGGCCGCCGCCTGGCAGCGCGAGCTCAAGGCACAGACGGGCGGGGCGCTGTGGTTCGCGGTCAATGTGTCGGCGCCGGAGCTCGCGCAAGGCGATGCCTTCGTGCAGCGCGTCAAAGCCTGCCTCGTCGCGCATGAGCTCGACGGCACGCGCCTCGAGCTCGAGGTCACGGAGCGCGTGCTGATGTCGAACTTCGAGGAGAACGCGAAGACGCTGCTGCGGCTGGGCGAGCTTGGCGTTCGCTTCGCCATCGACGACTTCGGCACCGGCTACTCGAGCCTTGCCTACCTGCGCCACCTGCCGATCGACAAGCTGAAGATCGACCGCCTGTTCCTCAAGTCGATCGAATCGAACGCCGCCGACCAGGCGATCGTGCGCACCATCGCCTCGCTCGCGCAGACGATCGGCATCGGCGTGGCGGCCGAAGGCGTGGAGACGCTCGCGCAGCTCGAGCGCCTGCTGACGCTCGGCTGCGAGCACTGGCAGGGCCACTTCTTCAGCCCGCCGCTCGACGCTCAGGCGTTCGCGTCCCTCTTCCGCTCCGAGCGCACGGCGCGCATCTCCGAAGCCTGAATCAGGCCTTCGGCGGCGGCGTGCGCGGCCGCCAGCTCGCTGTCGGGCGCGAGCACCAGCTGGGTTCCGGTCCTCGCCACTTCGCGCACGAGGCGCTCGATCGCGGCGATGCGTCGTGCCGCTCGATTGACCGAGCGGATATAGATGGCACGGATGCGCCGCGGAAAACGCCGCACGGTGTCCGCATAGACCTCCGGATCGTTCTCGCCGCTGTCGCCGACCAGCACGAAAGGCAGGCCCGGATACATCGCCAGCACCGAGGCGATCGCCGCGCACTTGTGATCCCTCGCCATGCGCAGCCCGAGGTTGCGCAGGAAGAGCGGGCCTTCCGGCAATCCCTGCACGTCGAGGTACTCCGCAATCGGCACATAGAGGTTCCAGGGCGCGTTGGAGACGTAGAAGAACGGATTGCGGCCGGCATGCAGCGCGCGGTAGAACGCCACCACGCCTTCGAACGGCTTGCGCGTGCGCGCATTCGATAGCGCCACGGTGACGAGCATGCGCAGCTTGTGCATGACGTGGCTTTGCACCACCGTGTCGTCGATGTCGCTGATGACGCCGAACTGCGCAGTGGCCGGCGGCACCAGGACACGCCCGGTGGCTTCGATCTGCGGGTCGTCCATCAATTGCAGATGCACCTCATGCCAGCCGGCGCGCAGCGGCAGCTGCATCTCGAGGCGGAAATAGCCCTCCTTGTCGGCGCGCACGGGCTTCTCCACGCCTTCGAAGCGCGCCAGCAGGCGCGCATAGGGCACTTCGTCCGACTCGATGCGCTTCAGGAAGGCCGCGAAATTGCGCCAGCGGCGCTCGTCGCCGCGCGGCGGGCGGAAGCCTTCGTCCTCGAGGACGCGGCCGGGAAGGACGAGCTTGCGCGCGTTGCCGTAACCCCGGTAGGGCAGGATTACGATCGGATCGGGGTGTTTTGGATCAGCGCGGAAAGAAGCCACGAAATGATGCTGTAGACGATCGCGGCGAGGATCGCGGGCCACAGCCCGGCGACCTGGAAGCCCTGCACCAGGTGCGCGACGCCGAGGAAGATGAGCCCGTTGATGACGAAGATGAAGAGGCCAAGCGTGAGCACGGTAACCGGCAGCGTGAGGAGCACCAGGATCGGACGCACGACGGCGTTGGCGAGGCCGAGCACGGCCGCGGCGACGAGGGCCGCCGCGAAGCTTTCCACGCGCACCGACGGCATGAGATAGGCCACGCCAAGCAGCGCGACCGTATTGACCAGCCAGACGAGAGCGAGCCTCAGCACGCGCGGTGACCAGGCAAGACTTATTCCCAGAGGCCCTTCGGGAGCGGCAGGCCGGAATAGTCCGTCTGGGTCAGCGGCCCGTCGGCCGCGACGCCGAAGCCCTCGAGCACGGCAATGATCTGCCGCGCGTGCTGGGCGGAATGCCAGACGCAGCGCTCCATCACGTGGTGCAGCGGCTGCTCGCCGTAGTAGGTCGTCAGCTTCGCGCTTGCCGCCTGCGCGCCTTCGCGCTGCCACCATCTTTCCAATCGTTCGGAAATGCGCCGGCCGTAGTCGCGGATATGCGCCACGGTCGTGACGTGCGTCGGGGGCGGGGCGTTGTACACCGAGGTGAGATCCTGCACGCCGTCTTCGACTGCCTGCAGGAACGAGTCGGGTACCTGGTAGATGTGATAAGCAAGGTCGCGGATGCTGCGGTCGCGTCCCGGCGTCGCCCGCTCGCCCAGCCGCTCGGGCGGGATCTGCATCACATGGCGCTGGGCCGCCGCGAGCACCGTGCGCCATTTCTGCATCAGCGCTTCGGGCGGCAGGCGCTTGAAGTCGACGGCGCGGCCGATGAACTGCGAGACGTCCGCCAGCTCCTGCGCGAAGACGTACTCCTTGCCGCGCGCGACCACCGGCACCGTGCGCACGCCGAGGCTGCGCAGCTCGTCCATCGCCTCGGGACGCGCGGAGACGTTGATCGACTCGAAGTCGACGCCCAGGCCAGCGAGGAATTCCTTCACCTTGACGCAGCTCGAGCAGCCGGGCCGCCAGTAAACGCGCAGGTTGTCGGTCATGCGGCCACCGTCACGCCGCGCACGTTGTGCTTGGCGATCGTCTTCGCCACCAGGCCGCTCTTCTTGATGTCTTCGGCAAACTCGCGCAGGTATTTCGCCGCCGCCGCTCGCCCCTTGGGCGCGCCGATCGCCTGCTGCACGCCGGTGATCTGCCCTTCGAGGACGCGCGAGCCGGGCGTGCGCGCCTGCTCCTCGACGAGCTTCGGCTTCAGGCCGCCGAGCGCTTCGAGCTTCTGCGACATGAACAGATCGTAGGACGCCGGGATGCCTTGCGCACGCACGAGCTGGGCGCGTTTTAGATTTCTCGTGAGAAACAAATCGTAGGCGCTGCGCTCCGACACCGCGACGCGCACGCCTTCGCGGTCGATGTCGGCGATGGTCCTGATCGGCGAGCCGGCGGGAACGAGGAAAGTGACCGGGATCTCGAGATAGGCAGCGGTGAACTCGAGCTCGCTCGCGCGCTGGGGCTCGGCGCCGAGGAAGCCCACGTCGCAGGCGCCGCTCTTCACGGCGTCGAAAAGCTTGCCGGCGCCGTCGAACTTGACGAACTCGAAGGGGATGTCGGTGCGGCGCGCGAGCTCGCGGCCGAGGTCGGGCGCTATGCCGCGCGGCTCGCCCTTGGCATCGTCGCCGAGGACGAGGAGGAAGTTGGAGTAGTTGAGGCCGATGCGCAGCTTTCCGGAGGGCGCGAGTTCATTTTTCATCCGGTCATTTTTGCGCGGCCATGCGCTGGTTCGCAAGCGCGAGGCGGTCGACCATGGTGTGCAGCAGCGCGGTGGTGAGCTGCAGGCGGCAGTTCATCGTCGTGCTTGCGAGCATGTCAGGATCGAACTCGGCGATGAGGACGTCGTCGGCGGCTTCGATCGTCGCCTGGCGCGTGAGCCCGCCCGCCTTGATGTACGCCATCTCGCCGAAGCATTCGCCGGCGTTCAGCAGGTTGAGAAGGCGGCCTTGCTTGGTCACCTTGGCCTGGCCGCTGCCGAGGAAGAAGAGGCTCTTGCCTGCGTCGCCTTCCTTGACGATCGGGGTGCGCGCGGCAATGCGCGACCACTTGCCGGCATGCACCAGCTCCCAGATCTCGGCGTCGTTCAGCCGCTCGAGCAGCGCGACCTTGCGCAGCGCCGTGAACTTGTCGCTGTCGGCGATGCCCTTCTGCGTCAGCGTCAGCCGGCCGATCTTCGCGATGTCGAGCGCCGCTTCGGCCCAGCTCGCATAGCGTTGCGCCGGTTCCTTGCCGAGCATGTGAAGCAGGATCTGGTCGACTTCCTTGCTGATCTCCGGCCGCAGCGCGCTCGGCGGCACCGGCGCCTCGCGCTGGATCTTGTCGAACAGCTCGGGCAGGCTGCCGGCGGTGAAGGGCCGCTTGCCGGTAAAGAGCTCGTAGAGCACGACGCCGAGCGAGAACATGTCGCTGTGCATGCCGAGCTCGCCGCCGTCGATCTGCTCGGGCGACATGTAATAAGGCGAGCCGAACACCTCGCCCGTGTCCTCCCGCGCCTCGGTCTTCAGATAGGCGGCGCCGAAGTCGG
>DATDCR010000060.1:0-1820 GCA_036524215.1 Burkholderiales bacterium | reverse complement strand
CGGATGGTCCGCTTTGAAATCCTTGATCGTCTTGGTGACGTCGCCGCGGCCTTTCTGCGCCTTGCCGGCGACCTGACGCATCAACCCTCTGACGACGTGCTCGGCGCTGCCGACGAGATGGCCCGCGGCTTCCTGCAGCCTGCCGGCGAGCCATTTGCCGCTGCCCTTCACCTGGTCTCTGTTCATGGCTGACCATAGCCCGGCGCCGCGCGCGCTTCCGTTCGACAGCGCACAGATGATTTGTCGGGAAGCGCCGACAGATCAATTGCTTGCAGTGTGCGTGGACGTACAGAAGGCGCTTCGTGCGCTGCGTATCGTCGATGCATGCAAGCAAGAGCCACACTACATCCCACGGACTTCACGCTGGCAGTGCACGTCACGGCCGGCGATACCTACGAGTGGTCGGAGGTGCTGCTCGCGAAGGCGAGCCACCGCGGCAAGTTCGAGCTCCTCACCGCCGCGTGGGAAAGAACGCTCGGCTACGCTCGCCACGAGATCAGCGGCAAGACGCTCGGCAAGCTCATGCACGATGGCCGGCCGGCCGCGGTGGTCGCAGCGATCCTCGACGAGGACAACCTCGATCCGGTCCACCTGACGCTGCGCTGCAGGGGTGGCGCGGCGAAGCGCTTCAAGCTGCATCGGCGCTTCGACGACTATCTGCGTGAGGTCTTCATCGTGGCCGAGGAAACACCGGCCGACGCGCTTGGCCCTAGCGGCCCGCTGACCGCCTTAAGTGCGGTCCCGAACAGAAGGCCGCGCCGTTTCGCGGTCTGATGGCGGCATGGTGCATCCACTCCCTAAGATTGCCACCGGCGTTGCCGGCTTCGACGAAATCAGCCGCGGCGGCCTGCCGCGACAGCGCACGACGCTCCTCAAGGGCGGCCCGGGCTCGGGCAAGACGGTGTTCGCGCTGCAATGCCTGGTCAACGCCGCCCGGCGGCGCGAGCGCGGCCTGTTCGTCGCGTTCGAGGAAAGCACGCGGCAGATCGCCGCCAATGCCGCCACCTTCGAGTGGCGGCTGCCGGCGCTGATGAAGCGCAGCCTGTGCTTCGTCGACGCGCGCCTCGCGCCCGAAACGGTGCACGCCGGCGAATTCGATCTGAGCGGCATGCTCGCCATGCTCAAGGCGAAGAAGGACGAACTCGGCGCGACCTGGATCGTCTTCGACGGCATCGACGTGATGCTCACGCTGCTGCACGACCAGGACGCCGAGATGCGCGAGATCTACCGCGTGCGCGACTGGCTGCTGGCGAACCGGATGAGCGCCCTCATCACGGCGAAGACCTCGAGCTCGGCGCCGGGTGCGGTGAACTACGACTTCATGCAGTTCATGGTCGATTGCGTGGTGGGGCTCGCGCGGCGCAACGAGAACGGCATCTCGCTGCACCGGCTGGAGATCACGAAATACCGCGGCTCGGATTTCCTGGCGGGCGAGTTCCCGCTGAACTTCGGCGCCGGCGGCATCGAGGTGGCGCCGCCCGAGCCGGCCGAGATCCACCACCGGGCTTCGACCGAGCGCCTCTCGGCGGGCTTCGAGCGCCTGGACAAGATGCTCGGCGGGGGTCTCTTCCGCGGCAGCAGCACGCTCATCACCGGCCTGCCCGGCACCTCGAAGACCACGCTCGCCGGCAAGTTCGCCGAGGCCGCCTGCCGGCGCGGCGAGCGCACGCTCTTCGTCAGCTTCGACGAGGGCGCCGAGCCGATCGTGCGCAACCTCGCCTCGGTCGGCATCCAGTTGCGGCCGTACGTGAAGTCGGGCCTGCTGCACATGTACTCGGCGCGCACCGAGTCGATCGGCGCCGAGGACCATCTCGTCAAGC
>DATDCR010000059.1:0-4381 GCA_036524215.1 Burkholderiales bacterium | reverse complement strand
GCTTGACGAGCGAAAGTGCCTCGCCGAGCGCCTGCCAGTACACGATGAGCGGCAGGTTGATGGCGAGCTTCATGCTCGCGCCGGCGCCGACCGGCCCCACATGCTCGAAGCGCCGGCACATCTGCTCGAGGAGCGGCCGCGCCCGCGCCACGTCCGCCGCGTCGCCGCCGACGAAGCCGAAGAGCTTCCCTTCCTTCGCCGGCCCGACAGTGCCGCCGACCGGGCACTCGATGTATGCGCCGCCCGCCTGCTTCACCATAGCTGAGACGGCCTGCGAAACCTCGGGACGTACGGTGCTCATCTCGATGAAGAGCCGGCCTTTCGCTTCCTTCGCCATCTCGCCATGCACGGCACGTACGGCGGCGGCATCGGCGAGGATGGAGATCACGACCTCCGCCGCCTTCGCGAGCTGGTGCGCCGATGCGGCAACGGGTAACCCGGTGGCGCGCGCCTTGTCGGCGCTGCGGTTCCAGACGATCATCTCGTGCCCCAAGCCCGCGAGCCGCGCCGCAATGGCGGCGCCCATTTTCCCGATGCCTGCGATGCCGATCTTCATGCCGTGAAAACCTCACTGGTTTCGATTCCCACCGATACGGTGGCGCTGGAGGGCGCATGGTACGAGCCCGAGGCGGGGGCGCGGAGCGGGGCGGCGCTCCTGTTTCACGGCAACACGATGAACTTCTACAGCGGCGCGCCGCGCTTCCTCCCGCCTTCGCTGACCGCTCTAGGCTACGCCTGCCTCGCGTTCAACCGGCGCGGCCACGACATCCTCGCCATCCGCGACAGCCGCGCCGCCGAAGGCGCCGCGTTCCAGACCTATGGCGAGGCGCTCGCCGATAACCGCTATGCCGCGGCGTGGGTGGCCGAACGCGGCTTCCCCGATCCGGTCGTGATCGGCCACAGCAACGGCGGCATGCTCGCCGTGCGGCATGTCGCCGATCATCCCGCCACGCCGGCGCTGGTACTGCTCTCGGCGCACTGCGGCGGAAAGGACATGCTGCCGCTCGCGAGCCGCGCTGGGCTGCTTGCGCAGGACAAGCTGGCGCAGACGATCGTCAAGGCGGAGGAAATGGTGAAGGCGGGAAGGGGCCGCGAGCTGATGCTTCTTCCCGGCTGGTGGTACGTGGCGAGCGCGGAAAGCTTCCTCGACCTGCGTAACTGCCCCGACATCCTCGAGCTCGCGCCGCGCATTGCCTGCCCGGTGCTGTATGTGCGCGGCGACAAGGAGCCGCGCGATCTCTATCCGGCCGAAGAATTCGCCCGCCGCTCAGCCGGCCCGTGCACGGTCGAGATCGTCGAGAACTGCGATCACTTCTATGTGGGGCGGGAGCAGGCCGTTTCGGATATCGTTTGCCGCTGGCTCGGCAAAGTCCTGGGAGGGAAGCTATGAACCGCCGGTTCCTGATCGCCTGGCTCGTCGTTTTCGTCGCCTGGTTCGCGGGCAGCTTCGTCGTGCATGGCTTGCTCCTGCATGGCGACTATGCGGCCGCCGGTCCGCTCTTCCGCAGCGAAGCGGACTCGCGCAATTTCTTTCCGTTCATGCTCCTTGCGCACGTGATGTTGTCGGGCGCATTCGTCTGGATCTACGGGCGCGGGGTCGAGGCGAAGCCCTGGCTCGGGCAAGGCATCCGCTACGGCTTGGCGGTCGCCTTCCTGACCGCAATTCCGACCTACCTCATCTATTACGTAGTGCAGCCCATGCCGGGCGTCACGGTGGCAAAGCAAATCGTTTTCGATGGCGTGCTCATCCTCGTGCTGGGCGCCATCGTGGCGGCGCTGTACCGCCCGCCGGCGCAGAGGTGATTTCGCTGTCCGGCGCCAAAAGCAAGCTGGGCCTGAAATAGAATCCCCCGCGGAGGAGGTGGATTTGCACATCGATTGGGATGTCCCGATCACGATGGACGACGGCGTCGTCCTGCGGGCCGATGTCTATCGCCCGGCGGAAGGCCGTCACCCGGTCATCCTGAGCTACGGCCCGTACGCCAAGGGTCTCGCTTTCCAGGACGGCTATCCGTCCGCCTGGCAGCGCATGGTGTCGGAGCATCCCGATGTCGCGTACGGCTCTTCGAACCGCTACCAGAACTGGGAAGTCGTCGACCCGGAGAAATGGGTGCCCGAAGGCTATGCCTGCGTGCGCGTCGATTCGCGCGGCGCGGGGCGCTCGCCCGGGGTCATCGACCACTTCTCGCCGCGCGAGACGAAGGACTTCTACGACTGCATCGAATGGGCGGGCACGCAGCCCTGGTCCAGCGGCAAGGTCGGCCTGAACGGCATCTCGTACTACGGCATCAACCAGTGGCACGTCGCCTCGCTGCAGCCGAAGCACCTCGCCGCGCTGTGCATCTGGGAAGGCGCGGCCGACTGGTATCGCGACATGACGCACCACGGCGGCATCCTGAGCACGTTCTGGGCGAACTGGTACGACATGCAGGTGAAGACGGTGCAGTACGGCCTCGGCGAGCGCGGGCCGAGGAGCAAGGTCACCGGCGAGCTGGTCTGCGGCGACGTGACCCTGTCCGATGCGGAGCTCTACAAGAACCGCGCGAATTTCGGCGAGGAAATCCTCGAGCACCCGCTGGATGACGACTACCACCGCGCTCGTTCCCCGGTCTGGGAGCGCATCACGGTGCCGCTTCTTTCCGCCGCCAACTGGGGCGGGCAGGGGCTGCACCCGCGCGGCAACTTCGAAGGCTTCATGCGCGCGGCTTCAACGGAGAAGTGGCTCGAGGCGCATGGCATCGAGCACTGGACTCACTTCTACACGGACTACGGCCGCAAGCTGCAGCTTCGCTTCTTCGATCATTTCCTGAAGGGCAAGGGCGACTGGAAGAAGCAGCCGCGCGTGCTGCTGCAGGTGCGCCACGTCGACAAGTTCGTCGAGCGCGGCGAGAACGAATGGCCGCTCGCGCGCACCCAGTGGACCAAGCTCCATTTGCACCCGGGTTCGCAACTCCAGCCGGTTCCGGGGGAGGGCAGCATCACATTCGATGCCATGGGCGACGGCGTCACCTTCCTCTCCGAGCCGCTGCCCAAGGAGACCGAGATCACCGGCCCGCTGGCGGCGAAGCTGACGGTCTCGTCGAGCACGATCGACGCCGATCTCTTCCTCGTCTTCCGTGTATTCACGCCCGACCTGCGCGAAGTCGTCTTCCAGGGCGCGATCGATCCGCATACGCCGATCGCGCAAGGCTGGCTGCGCGCCTCGCATCGCAAGCTCGATCCGAAGCTGTCGAAGCCCTGGCGCCCCTATCACACGCACGATGAGAAGCAGCCGCTCAAGCCCGGCGAGCCGGTGCAGCTCGACGTCGAGCTCTGGCCGACATCCATCGTCGTCCCCGCGGGTCATAGGGTTGCCTTGTCGGTGAGGGGGAAAGACTATGAATGGCAGAAGTCGACCGGCGCGCGCCTGTCGAACTTCAAGAACGAGCTGCGCGGCTGCGGCCCGTTCCTGCACGACGATCCGCGCGACCGGCCGATGTCGGTCTTCGGCGGCCGCACGACGCTGCACCTGAAGGACTCCTTCCTCCTCCTGCCGGTGGTCCCATGAAGCTCTATGGATTCTGGCGTTCGCTCGCCACGTATCGCGTGAAGGTCGCCCTTGCCCTGAAGGGCGTACCGGTCGAGGACGTGTCGATCGATCTCCTGAAGGGAAAGCAGCACGAGGAGGCGTACAAGGCGGTGAATCCGCAGGGCGTGGTGCCGGCGCTCGTGCTGGACGACGGCGGCGCGCCGCTCTTCCAGTCGCTCGCCATCCTCGAATACCTCGACGAGACCCACCCGCAGCCGCCGCTCATGCCGGCCGATCCACGCGGCCGGGCGCGCGTGCGCGGCCTCGCGCTGATCGCCGCCGCGGATGGACACCCTCTCGTAGTTCCCAGAATCAGAAACTATCTCGAGAAAGAAATGCGCGTGGACGAGGCCGCGCGCAACCGCTGGCTCGCGCACTGGACGATGCGTGCGCTGGAAGCGATCGAAGGCCACTTGAAGAACGAGAAGGAAACCGGCCGCTTCTGCCACGGCGACCGGCTGTCGATCGCGGATATCTGCATGGTGTCGCAGGTGATCGGCGCGCTGGCCTATTTCAGCTGCGACACGAAGGGCGTGCCGAGCGTGATGCGCATCTACAACCAGTGCATGGAGATGGATGCTTTCAGCCGCGCGCATCCGCTGAAGCAGCAAGGCGCCGGAGGACACTGAGGTGAGAAATCAGGGACAGACCACGTTTTCCCCGATCCGGCCGGCGTGGCGGAAAACGTGGTCTGTCCCTGTTTCGGGGAGATGATGCCATGAGCCAGGTTCAAATCGTCGATCGCTCGAGTCTGATCACGGGGCTGTATCGCCAGCTCGAGCTGAAGCCGGCCGAGACCGCGATCCTCACGGT
>DATDCR010000058.1:0-2970 GCA_036524215.1 Burkholderiales bacterium | reverse complement strand
ATGACGGTGGGGTGCACTTCGGGCTTGTAGGTGGCCTGCGAGGAGAAGCCGCAGTCCGCCCCTGCGATGACGCGCTCGCGCCCGACAAGCCGCGCGAAGCGCGCGAGGCGCTCCGCGATCAGCTCCGGATGCTCGACGATGTTGCTCGCATGGGTGATGACCCCGGGGATGAGCACCTTGCCGTCGGCGAGCTTCAGCTTTTCCCAGAGGTGGTACTCGTGCTCATGCCGCGCATTCGCCGCCTCGAAGGAATAGGCCCCCGCGTTCACCTGCAGCATGAAGCCCGCGACGTCGGCGAACGCCGGGTCATGCACGCGGGGTCCTTCGTTGATGCCGTAGCAGGTATGAAAGCGGACCTTCTCCGGCGCAATGCCGCGAAGCGCGTGATTGATCGCATCGACGTGGATCTTTGCGAGCCGCCGCCGCGCGGCCGGATCGATGGCAGGGTCGCCGAAGAGATCCGTCATGAAGGGATCGTCGACCTGCAGATAGAAACCGGCGTCGACGATGGCACGGTATTCCGGACGCATGGCGTCGGCCACGGCGAAGAAAAACTCCTCTTCGCTCTTGTAGTACTCGTTCCTTCCGGCACCGCTCGGCGCCACCGAGGGCATGAACGCTGCGCGGACGCCGGTCGCGGCGAGCGCCGCCTTCAGGTTGTCGATGTCGCGGCGCAGCGGCTCCTGGCCGCAATAAGTGACCGGGCCAGTGCACACCATGGGGACCACCGGGGCGACGGCGCCGCCGGTCATCGCCCGGCCGAAGTACTCCTGGTAGTACTCGGGAAACGCCGCCCGCTCGGCATCGAAGAAAGGGACCTTCATTCCGGGGCGGGCTTCGAATCCGGTGAGCCGCTCCTTCACATAGGTGAAGAAGCCGGGCTTCGACTGCTCGCCATCGGCGACGATGTCGATCCCGCAAGCCGCCTGCTGGCGCACGCATTCGCCGACGGCGCTCTTCACGCGCTCGTCATAACGCCGGCGGTCGAAAGGCTGGCCGGCGACTTTCGCCTTCATCAGGTCGAGCAAGTCGTGCGGGCGCGGCAGGCTGCCCACATGCGTGGTGAGGATGCCGCCGCTCATTTCTTCTTCTGCAGCTCCTTCCAGGGATCCTTCACCGCCGTGGCAACCGTTTCGAGCTCCACGTTGACGAGATGCCCGCCGACCCGTCGCACCTCGCGCAGGTATTCGTTCTGCACGATGTCGCGCGTTTGCGGGTCGATGGCGATCGGGCCGCGCGGGCTGTCGGCATCCTTCCAGTGCTTGAAGAACTCGAGCGATCGCTCGGCGTCGAGCTTGCCTTTCTGCTCGCGGATCGCCGCGTAGATCATCGCCATCCCGTCCCAGGCTGCGGCGGCGGCGAAATTCGGCGTAGAGGCTGCGCCGTACTCCTTCTTCCAGGCTTCGACGAAGCGGCGATTGGCCGCGCGCTCGGCCGCCGCCGAGTAATGGAACACGGTCGTCGCCCCGAGCGCCTCGTCGCCCATGTTGAGCAGCTCCTCGTCGGTGGTGACATCGCCGGGGCCGATCAGCTTGATGCCCGCATCGGCGAGCCCCTGGTCGCGCACGGCCTTCATCACCGCTGCGGCGGTCTTGCCCGCAGGGATGAACACCATGAGCGCCTGCGGCTTCGCGTCGTTCGCCCTGCGCAGGTATGCCGAGAAATCGGGATTCTGCAACGGCACGCGTACCGAGCCGACGACCTTGCCGCCGCCCGCCTGGAACGCCTGCGTGAACGCCGCTTCGGCATCGTGCCCGGGCGCGTAATCCGTGACGAGCGTGTAGGCGGTCTTGAAGCGCTTGGCCGCCCACTCGCCGAGCGGGTAGCACGACTGCCAGAGCGTGAACGACAGCCGCACGACGTACGGCGAGCGGGTCGTGATCATCGACGTCCCGGCATTGAGCAGGACGAACGGCAGCTTCGCTTCGTCGGCGACGGCGGTGATGCCGAGCGCGCTCGGCGTGAACGAGCCGCCGGCAAGCAATTGCACCTTGTCGCGCACCACCAGCTCCTGCGCCAGCCGCTTCGCGACGTCCGGGTTCGGACCGCCGTCGTCGCGCACCACGAGCTCGACCTTGACGCCCGGCGGCAGCTCCGACCCGTGGCTCTTCATGTACAGCTTCATCGCCTTGTCGGCCTGGTCGCCGAAGCTGGCGCCGGCGCCGGTGAAGGTATTCACCACGCCGATCTTGATCGTCTGGCCCGCCGCCGTTGCCGCCAGCAGCGACGACAAGACGAATGCAGCGATGCGCTTCACCATGACGATCCTCCTATTCCATGACGGGCAGGATGAGTGCGGACGGATACTTCGCGCTGTGCCACAGCGTGTCCTGGCCGATCTTGTTCGGCTGGTAGTAATGCGTCCACAGGACGTCCGTGATCGGCGAGTCGCCGTTCGCGATCTCGAGACGGATGCGATTGCCCTTCTTGAACTGGAACGCGTTCGGCTCGATGCTGATGTCGAAGCGGGTCACCTCGCCCGGCTTCAGCGGCTCGGCCTTCGTGTGCAGGTGATACGGCTCCATCTCGGTCGAGTGCTTCTCGTCGAGCGCGCGGTGCGACGCGCGCAGCCATCCCTTCGTCACGACCTGGAACGCCGGGTTGATGCCTTTCGAGCGCTCTTCCGGCGATTGCGGGTACTGCTCCGAGAGCTTGATGACGAAGTCCGTGTCCTTCTGCGTCGACGACGCGTAGAGCACGAGCTTGATCGGCCCGGCGATCTCCAGATCTTTTTCCAGCGGTGCGGTGGTGAAGGTCAATACGCGCCGCGCCGGATCCCAGTTCGGCGGACCGGAAGGACCGAAGCCGACCACGCCGCTCACCCAGCCCGGATTCGGATACGCATACGTCGTGCTGTCCGCACCATCGGCCTTCGACGTGGAAAGCGTGCCATCGTTTAGCGAGGTCACGCTGCCGCTCTTCTGCGCGCCAAGGAACCACGACTTGTACTGAACGCCGGCGGGCGGCCAG
>DATDCR010000057.1:0-4521 GCA_036524215.1 Burkholderiales bacterium | reverse complement strand
GCGGAGAACATCGACGGCATGGCGCTCTACATGATGCACGTGAGCGCCGCCGCCGGCGTGGAGGCGATCGCCGAGAGCCGCGCGCGCGGCTACCCGATCTACGGCGAGACGCTGCACCAGTACCTGCTCTACACCGAGGAGGACTACAGGAAGCCGAACGGCCAGATCTACCACACCTATCCCTCGCTCAAATCCAAGCGCGACCAGCAGGGGCTGTGGGACGGCCTGCAGCACGGCCACCTGCACTGCGTCGGCACCGACGAGGTGTGCTGCAACCTGTCGGTCAAGGTGCGCGGCAACCGCATCGACGACACCACCGGCGGCAACTCCGGCGTCGAGCCGCGCGTGGCGGTGATCTACACCGAGACGGTGGAGAAGCGCGGCTATCCGCTGGAGAAATTCGTCGACGTGGTGTCGACCAACGCGGCGCGCATCCTCGGCCTGTATCCGCGCAAAGGCGCGATCGCGGTCGGGAGCGATGCGGACATCGTCGTGCTCGACACAGCCAAGCGCCGCATCGTGCGCGCGGAAGAGCTCCACGAAACGGACTACACGCCGTGGGAGGGCAAGGAAGTCGGCGCGTGGCCCTCGGCGACGGTGCTGCGCGGGAAAGTGATGGTCGCCGACGGCAAGTTCCACGGCGACCTGAAGGATGGCCAGTATCTCAAGCGCAGGATTCCGGGCAGCATCCGCACGAAGGTGAACCGATGAAGGTCGCGTGGTTCCACAAGTTCGGCGCTCCCGAAGTGCTGGTATGCGAGGAAGCGCCCAAGCCCGCGCCGAAGCCCGGCGAGGCGCTGGTGCGCGTGCGCGCGGCCGGCATCAACCACGTCGACCTCGACCATCGCGCGGGCACCTCTCGCATCCCGGTCAAGTTCCCGCACATCCTCGGCCGCGAGTTCGCGGGCGAGGTCGCCGGCCTGAATGGCCAGAGTGAATTCAAGGAGGGCGACCGGGTCTGGGTCACCTGCCGCATCCCGTGCCGGAAGTGCGAGCTGTGCCTCGCGGGTCGCGACAACCTCTGTCTGCAGGAAGGCTATTTCGGGCTCGACATTCCCGGCGGCTACGCCGAGTACGTCTGCGTCCCGATCGCCAATCTCAACGCCCTGCCCTCGCAGGTGAGCTTCGAGAACGCGGCGGCGGCGCAAATCGCCTTCGGCACCGCCTGGCACGTCCTCATCACGCGCGGCTTCCTGCAGGCGGGACAGACGGTGCTGATCCAGGCCGCCGGCTCGGGCATCGGCAGTGCCGCGGTGCAGGTGGCCAAGCTCGCCGGCGCGGCCGCGATCATCACCACGGCGAGCAGCGAGAAGAAGCTCGAGCACGCCAAAGCGCTCGGCGCGACCCACCTCATCAATTACAGCAAGGAGAACTTCGCCGAGAAGGTAATGGCGATCACCGGCGGCCGCGGTGTCGACGTGGTCATGGAGCACATCGGCGGCGAGGTCTTCACGAGGAGCCTGCAATGCCTCGCGCGCGGCGCCATCATCGTCACGGTCGGCGCGCACGCCGGCGAGGTGGTGGAGTTCGACATCATTCCCTTCTTCCGCAAGGAGCTGCGCCTCGCCGGCTCCAAGAACGCCTCGGTGCTGGAGCTGCGCAAAGTCATGGGCCTCGTCGCCGACGGAAAGCTCAAGCCGGTCATCCACAAGGCGTTCCCGCTCGCGCAGGCCGCCGAAGCGCATCGCGTCGTCGACTCGCGCGACTTCTTCGGCAAGGTGATCCTGCTGCCGTGACGCTTCCTCGCGTTCATATTCTCGGCACGGGCGGCAGCATCTCCGGCATCGGACCGCACCGGCTCGACTACACGCTCTACCCGGAGGCGGGCAAGAAGCTGACGGTCGAGCAGATGCTCGAGCGCATCCCCGAGGCGCGCGATCTGGCGGAGGTGACCGGGGAGGACGTGTTGCAGGTCGGCAGCCCGTCGATCGGCCCGAAGGAGTGGCTGCAGCTTGCCGGGCGCATCCACGCCCTCTTTGCCAATGCGGATGTGAAAGGCATCGTCATCACGCACGGCACGGCGACGCTCGAGGAGACGGCGTACTTCCTGCATCTCACGGTGAAGTCCGACCGGCCCGTGGTCATCACCGGCGCCATGCGCCCGCCGAGCGCGGTGGGCACCGATGCCGACCTCAACCTTCTCGACGCCATCCGGCTCGCGGCCACGCCGGAGGCGACGGGACGCGGCGTGCTCACGATCCTCAACAACGAAATCCAGAGCGCGCGCGACGTGACCAAGTCGAACGCCTTTCGCGTCGACACGTTCGACAGCCGCGATTTCGGCGTGCTCGGCTACGTCGACTCCGACGCGCGCGTGCTCTTCTACCGCAGCGTCACCAGACCTCACACCACCGCCACAGCGTTCGACGTGCGTGGGAGGCAAGACCTGCCGCGTGTAGACATCGTCTACTCGTACGCCGGCGCCGACGGCGTGCTGGTGGATGCGCTCACGGCGCGCCGGCCGGACGGAATGGTGCTCGTCGGCTTCGGCGGCGGCTCCTACCCCGGCGCGTTCCTCGAGGCCGGCAGGCGCGCGGTGCAGGCCGGCATCCCGGTGGTGCTCGCCACCCGCTCGTGGAACGGCCGCGTCGTCCTTACGCCGAAGAAGGAAGCGGAGGGCTTCATCGTCTGCGACGACCTCATGCCGCAGAAAGCGCGCATCCTCCTCATGCTCGCGCTCACCGTCACGCATGAGCGCAAGGCCATCCAGGAGATGCTCTACAAGTACTGACCGATATGAAGAAAATAAAGAAAGAGGTGATCGACGTCCCCGGGGTGAGCCGGCACCTGAAGAAGGAAGGCATCCCGCTCAACCCGGTCATCCGCGCCGGCGACTTCGTCTTCGTCTCCGGCCTCACGCCGATGGACCGTCGCACCGGCAAGATCCCGCTCGTCACCGTCGAGAAGCAGACGAAGATGGTGCTCGAGAACATGAAGGTCTGCCTCGAGGCGGCGGGATCGTCGCTCGACAATGTCGTGAAGTGCACCGTCTACATCACCAACAGCGCGTACTTCGACGAGGTGAACAAGGTCTACCGCAGGTACTTCAGGCGCGATCAGCCGGCGCGCGTGTTCTGCGTCGTCGGCTCATGGCCGAAGAAGTTCGACGTCGAGATCGACGCGATTGCGGTGCTCGACGAGGATCAGCAGCGTTGAAACCAGAGATGGGTTCCCGCCTTCGCGGGAACGACGGGCGGGACGCCCTTCTCTTTATCTCTTGGCGTGAATAGCGGCGCTCGCGCCGGCGAGGCGGCCGAACACGGCGCCGGCCATGAGGCCTGCGCCGCCGAGGTAGTTCTCGTAGAAAAGGCCGCCGACGATCTCGCCCGCCGCATAAAGGCCGGGGATGGTGCGGTCGCTCGTGTCCTGCACCTCGCAGCGCTCGTCGATACGCAATCCGCCGAACGAGAAGGTGATGCCGCAGGTGACGACGAAGCCGGTGTACGGCGGCTTGTCGAGCGGCAGCGCCCAGTTCGACTTCGGCGGCGACACGCCCTCGGTCGACACGCCGTCGAGGATCGCCGGGTTGTACTTGCCCGGCCGGCAGCCGGCGTTGAAGTCGCGCACGGTGCGCGCGAGCCGTTCGGCGTCGATGCCCAGTTCCGCGGCGAGCGCCTCGAGCGTCGGCGCCTGCGCCTTGGTGACCTGCTTGATACGGTACTCGTCACGCACCATGCCGATGGTGCTTGCGTCGAAGATCTGGATCGCGGTGCGCCTGGGCTGCTTCATCACCTCGCGCCCGTATTTGGCGTAGGTGTGGTTGCGGTAGTCGGCGCCCTCGTCGACGAAGCGCTCGCCCTTCAGGTTGACGATGATGCCGAGCGGGTACGAGTGCTTCTGGAAATTGTCGAGCACGACGCGGTCGCCGTAGGGCGGCGCGCTGATGTCCCACTGCACGGCGTGGCAGGTCGACCAGCCGCCGAACGCCTGCGCGCCGATATCCAACGCGGCGCGGATGCCATCGCCGGTGTTGTGCTTGGTGCCGCGCACGCGGCAGAGCTCCCACCCCGGGCCGAGATAGCGGGTGCGCATCTCGGGGTTGGATTCGAAGCCGCCGCAGGCCAGCACGACGGCGCGGGCACGGATCTCCTCGTAGCCGTTGGGCCCGAAGGCCAGCACGCCGGTGACGGCGCCATCCTGCGCCTGGAGGAGCTTGCGCAGGCCTGTGCGATAGCGGATTTCGATGCCGGCGCGGTCGGCCGCCTTGACCAGGAAATCCACCAGGCCCCAGCCGCCGCCGACAGCCTCGATGTTCACGCCGCCATAGAAGTGGTGCATGCCGTTCACGACGTAGGACTGGCGGCCGAACATGGGGATGAAGCGCACGCCCTTGCTCTGCATCCACACCACGGTCTCGCGCGAGCGGCCGATCAACAGGCCGGCCAGCTCCTCCTGCGACAGCTCTTCGGTGACGCGCATCAGGTCGTGCATGTAGAGGTCGGCCGGCAAGGGCGGGATGTAGATCTGCCGCGCCTCGGCGTCGGACAGGTCCGACAGCACGTCGCGGCGCAGGTCGTCGAG
>DATDCR010000056.1:0-9073 GCA_036524215.1 Burkholderiales bacterium | reverse complement strand
CCGGGCGCAGACCTTCAACCGGCTGGCCGTCGCCGTCATCAACGCCGTGCACGGGACGAAGGACACGCTGCACGACATCGTGGCGCGCGGCCTGATCGAGTACGTCGCGTTCCCGCCGGCGCTGGTGGGCAAGTACCAGAGCTTCACCGAAGCCGATCTTTCGAAGCTGCGCGCAGCCGGCTATCCAGGCGAATTCGTGAGCGTAGAGCAGGGCGCAGCCGCCTATGTGAAGGAGCTAGCCCGCAAGTGAAGAAGACGCTCGAGGATTTCATCGGCCACACGCCGCTCGTGCGGCTGCAACGCCTGCCGGGGCCGGAGAATGTGAAGAACCGCAACTTCATCCTCGCCAAGCTGGAAGGCAACAATCCCGCCGGCTCGGTCAAGGACCGGCCCGCCATCTGGATGATCAAGCACGCCGAGGCGCGCGGACGCATCAAGCCGGGCGACACGCTAATCGAGCCGACCTCGGGCAATACCGGCATCGCGCTCGCCATGGCCGCCGCCACGCGCGGCTACCGGATGATCCTCATCATGCCGGAGCACCTTTCGCTCGAGCGACGCCAGACCATGCGCGCCTTCGGCGCGGAGATCATCCTGACCCCGCAGAAGGGCGGCATGGAAGGCGCGCGCGACCTGGCGGAGAAGATGGTGGCGGAAGGCCGCGGCACGATGCTCGACCAGTTCGCCAACCCGGACAACCCGCTGTCGCACTATCAGACGACCGGACCGGAGATCTGGCGCGACAGCGAGGGGCGCATCACGCACTTCGTCTCGAGCATGGGCACGACCGGCACGATCATGGGCTGCTCGCGCTTCTTCAAGGAAAAGAACCCGAAGATCCAGATCATCGGCTGCCAGCCCGAGGAGGGCTCGCAGATCCCCGGCATCCGCAAGTGGCCCGAAGCGTATCTGCCGAAGATCTACGACGCGAAGCGCGTCGATCGCATCGAGTCGGTGAGCCAGGCCGAAGCGGAGGAAATGACGCGGCGCCTGGCGCGCGAAGAAGGCATCTTCGCCGGCATCTCTTCGGGCGGCGCGATGCACGTCGCGCTGCGCATCTCGGCGGAGCTCAAGAACGCCGTCATCGTCACCATCGTCTGCGACCGCGGCGACCGCTACCTGACGACCGGCATCTTTCCGGATTGATGAGCCCGATCCTCGCCTTCGACATCGAGACGATCCCCGACTGCGCCGGCATCCGCCGCCTCTATGACCTGCCGGCGGACCTGCCCGATGTCGAGGTGGCCGAGGTGGCCTTCCAGAAGCGGCGCGGCCAGTCGGGCAACGATTTCCTGCCGCCGCACCTGCAGCGCGTCATCGTCATCTCCTGCGTGCTGCGCGACGACGAAGGCGTGCGCGTGTTCTCGATCGGCGAGCCCGAATCCCCGGAAAGCGTGGCGATCCAGCGCTTCTTCGAGGGAATCAACAAGTACGTGCCGCAGATCGTTTCCTGGAACGGCCGCAATTTCGACCTGCCGGTGCTGGTGGCGCGCGGCCTCATCAACGGCGTCACCGCGGCCTGCTTCTGGGATACGGGCCAGGACAACAAGGATTTCAAGTGGTCGAACTACATCAACCGCTTCCATGACCGGCACCTCGACCTGATGGACGTGCTGGCGATCTACGGCGGCAGGGGCTCGCCGCTCGACGAGGTCTCGCGCCTGGCCGGCTTTCCCGGCAAGCTGGGCGTCGGCGGCGCGCAGGTCTGGGAGAGCTACCGGAACGGCGCCATGGGCGCGATTCGCGATTACTGCGAGACCGACTGCGCCAATACCTACCTACTTTTCCTGCGCTTCCAGCTGATGCGTTGCGCGCTTACGCGCGAGCAATACGCGCGCGAGCTGCAACTGCTGCGCTCGTTCCTGGAGAAGCAAAACCTGCCGCACTGGGCCGAATTCCTGTCTCTCTGGAAGACCTGATCCTCGACATCGACGGGCTCGACGCCGAAGGACGCGGCGTCGCGCGCAAGCCCGACGGCAAGGTGGTATTCGTCGAAGGCGCCCTTCCGGGCGAGCGCGCCGCCGTGAAGATCATGACCGGCGGCCGCCGCTTCGACCTGGCGCGCGCCACGCGGTTGCTCGTCGAGTCGCCCGGGCGCCGCGCACCGCGCTGCCCCCATTTCGGCGTATGCGGCGGCTGCGCGACGCAGCACGCCGACCTCGCCACGCAGATGGCGGCAAAGCAGGACTGGCTGGTCCAGAACCTGGCGCGCATCGGCAAGGTCGAGGCCGAGCGCATCCTGCCGATGGTGGCGGGCGAGGAGTGGGGCTACCGGCACCGCGCCCGCCTGTCGGTCAGGCGAGTCGAGAAGAAGGGCGGCGTGCTGGTCGGCTTCCGCGAGCGCCGCTCGACCTACGTCGCCGACCTGCGCGAATGCCACGTGCTGCCGCCGCGCATCTCGAGCCTGATTCCTCCTCTGCGAAGTCTGGTGGAGGCGCTGTCGGTGCGCACGCGCCTGCCGCAGATCGAGATCGCGGTCGCCGACAACGCCGCCGCGCTCGTCTTCCGGCACCTGCTGCCGCTCACCGACGAGGATCGCCGCCACTTCCGCGATTTCGCGGATCGGCACGGCGTGCACGTATGGCTGCAGCCGGGCGGCCCCGAGACGGCGCAGCCGTTTCACCCGGCGCAGAGCGAGCTCTATTACGACCTCGCCGACTTCCAGGTCCGGCTCCATTTCCGCCCGACCGACTTCACGCAGGTGAACCATGCCGTGAACCGCGTGCTGGTTGCGCGGGCGCTGGAGCTCCTCGATCCGCAGCCGGGCGAGCGCATCGGCGATCTCTTTTGCGGGCTCGGCAACTTCTCGCTGCCGATCGCGCGCAGCGGCGCGCAGGTGATCGGCTTCGAGGGCAGCGCCGAGCTGGTGGCTCGCGCACGCGAGAACGCCATGGCCAACGGGCTCGTCGCGCAGTTCGAGGCGATGGACCTCTTTGCGCCGAACCTCGCGCCGTATGGCGCGTTCGACAAGCTGCTCATCGATCCGCCGCGGCAGGGCGCGATCGAAATAGTGAAATCGCTCGCGGCGCCGTGGCCGCGGCGCATTGTCTATGTGTCCTGTGATCCGGCGACCCTGGCGCGCGATGCCGGTGTGCTGGTCCACACCAAGGGCTACCGCCTGCTCGCGGCCGGGGTGGTGAACATGTTCCCGCACACCGCGCACGTCGAGAGCATTACACTATTCGGGAAGGGAGAAAAACAATGAACGCCAGGTCCATCGCGCTGATTGCCGCGCTGGCGGCTGCATCGTCGGCTGCCGCTGCGCCCAAGATCGAGCATGTCGTCGTCAAGCCGAATCCCGCCCAGTTCGCCGCCGGCAAGGCGCCGGAAGTCGAGGTCGCGGTGTCCGTCACGCGCAGCCGCTTCGACAGCGGCGGTTGCGACGCCCGCATCGAATTCGGCGACGGCGAAGGCCGCACCGTCGACTTCGGCGTCGCGTCGACGCGCACGCTGCGCCATGTCTACAAGAAGGGCGGCAGCTATTCGGTGCTGGCGAAGGGCGCCGGCAGCACGCCGTGCGAGGGCACGCAGCAGGTCGCGTTGACCGTCGCCGGTGCGCCGGAGCCCGAGAAGAAGGCGGCGCCGGCGAAGGCCGAGGCGAAGAAAGCAGAGCCGAAGAAAAAACCCGAAGCCAAGAAGAAGGCCCCGGCCAAGAAGAAGCCGGCCGCCAAGAAGAAGGCAGACGACAAGAAAAAGACCGAGCAGAAATGAAAAAGGGCGCCTGGGCGCCCTTTTTCGTCGACCAAGACGACTTCAGTCGCGCTCGCCCGCCAGCGCCATCAGCAGGTTCAGCAGGTTGGCGAAGATGTTGAACAGGCTCATGTAGACGCCGGTCGTCGCCATCACGTAGTTCGTCTCGCCGCCGCGAATGATGCGGTTCAGGTCGTAGAGCAGGAACAGCGAGAACACGACGATGACCAGGGTCGAGATGGTCAGCGCGAGCGCCGGGATCTGCAGGAACATGTTGGCGAACATCGCGATCAGCAGCGCGATCATGCCCACGAACAGGAACTTGCCCATGAAGCTGAAGTCGCGCTTGGTCGTCGTGGCGATGGCGCCCATCGCGAAGAAGATGATGCCGGTGCCCACCGCGGCGTAGCCGACCAGCTGCACGCCGTTTCTCATCGCCAGCGCGAAGTTCAGGATCGGTCCCAGCCACCAGCCGAGAATGCCGGTCATCAGGAGCAGCAGGGCGACGCCGAGGCCGCTGTTGCGGTTCGCCGCGATGGCGAACTGCAGTCCGATGACCGCGGCCAGCATCAGCAGGCTGCTCGCGATCGGATGGGCGAGGATGATGCCGCCGGTCGCCATGCCGACGAAGGCGCCGATCACCGTCGGCACCATGGTCAGCGCGAGCAGCATGTAGGTGTTGCGCAGGACTTTCTGGCCTTGCCCTGCAATGCCGACGTCCTGGGCCGGCTCGTAGCTCGCGCCCGGGCGAATCGGTTGGCCGTCGGTGCGGATCGGTTTCAGTTCCATCTATCCTCCGTTGTTATAGGGCTTAGACTACCAAAGCCCGTCCGGGTTTCCCCGGCTTGTCGCTAAAATGCGGCCGCGCAAGGCCTTTTTCAAGCCGGAGAGTTGGCAGAGCGGTCGAATGCGGCGGACTTGAAATCCGTTAGCCCGCAAGGGCTCGGGGGTTCGAATCCCTCACTCTCCGCCACTTTCGCCTCTCCAAGCGGAGTATAAGCGGCCGCTTCCTTGCTTTCCGGCAGTCGTGGAAGCGCTCCGTACCGACGTCCTCATCGTGGGCGGCGGGCTTTCGGGCCTGTCGTGCGCCGTCGCTCTCGCCGATAGCGGGCTTCGGACCACGCTGGTAGAGCGCGCGAGCGAGCTCGGCGGCCGGGCGCGCAGCTGGCGGCACGAGCCGACTGGCGACGCCATCGACATCGGCCCCCATGTCGTCCACAGCGAATACGCGAACTTCCTTTCCTTCCTCGAGCGCCTGGGCACGCGCGATCGCATCGCCTGGCAGCCGCAAAAGCTGATCACGCTCGCGACCCACCCGCCCACGGAGCTGCGGCACCGGCCCTTGCCCGCCCCTTTCAGCCTGTTGCCGGATCTCTTTCGCGGCCCCGGTCTTTCGCTGCGCGACATGTGGTCGAACAACCGGCCGACGTGGCGTGCGATGAAGTTCGGCGAGGAAGACGTGCCCGAGCTCGATGCATGGCCGGCGAGCGACTACCTCAAGCAAGCGGGCCTGACGCAGCGCATGATCGACTGGTTCTGGAAGTTCGCCTGCATGACGGTCATGAACGTGCCGCTCGAGCAGTGCTCGACCGCTGCGCTGCTGCGGGTGCATGCGCAGCTCATCGGCCGCAGCGGCATCCACTTCGGTTTCCCGGCCACGGGCCTTTCGGAGCTCTATGTCGAGCAGGCGAAGCGCTACGTCGGCGAGCTCTGCATGAACGCCGAGGCGTGCTCGCTCGAACAGGCGGGGGATTTGCACCGCGTCACGCTGAAGGACGGACGGCGCATCGAGGCGCGGTATGTCGTCTGTGCGTTGCCGCCGCACGAGCTGGGACGGTTCATTCCGGAAACGGTGGCAACAAGCGCCTTCGAGCCGAGTCCCTACATCAGCTGCTACCTGTGGTTCGACCGGAAGATCACGCGCGAGCGCTTCTGGGCGCTGCTGTGGTCGCCCGAACGACTCAACTACGACTTCTACGATCTTTCCAATATCCGGCCGGGCTGGGCCGACCGGCCGTCCGTGATCGCGAGCAACATCATCTACAGCCATCGCGCCGATGGCATGGACGACGCGGCGATCGTGCAGGCGACGGTGCGCGAGATCGCCGAATTTGCGCCGGCCGCCCGCGCGGCGCGCGTGGTCCATGCGGACCTGCACCGCATCCCGATGGGGATCGCCTGCCCGAAGCCCGGCACGGAGATGAAACGTCCGCCGGCGCGCACGCGTGTTCCAGGGCTCGTCCTCGCCGGCGATTGGACGCGCACGCGGCTTCCGTCCTCGATGGAAAGCGCCGTGTGCTCCGGCTTCCTGGCCGCCGAAGCCATCTACGCCGCGCTCGGGCGGCCGTGCCGCCTCGCCATTCCCCCGCGGCCGACCGATGGCCTCGCCGGTATCGTCCGCCAGGTGACGAAAGCCGTCCGGCGCAGCACGCACGCGACGGGACCTGATCTTGCTTGGGGGCGAAGCATGAACCCACTGCTCGCCAGGCTCTCGCCCAACGCGGCCGACATGATCCGCGCCGATCATGCTCGCGTGCTCACGACATTCCATCGCTACAAGGCGCACGCGGCGCCGGCGACGAAGCAGGCGCTCGCCGGCGCGATGTGCCTCGCCCTCGAGGTGCATGCGCAGGTGGAGGAGGAATTCTTCTATCCGGCCATGGGCAGCGTGGACACGCCGATGGTCGGCAAGCTCATCCCCGAGCACGACAAGATGCGCAACCTCATCGCCGCGTTGCGCGGCATGGAGGCCGGCAGCCCGCAGTACGACTCGACCGTGATGGAGCTGATGCGCGAGGTCCTGCATCACGTCGCGGAGGAGGAAACGGTGCTGCTGCCGGAGGCCGAGCGCGTCCTCGGCGAGCGCCTGGGCGAGCTTGGCGCTCGCATGATGAAGCGGCGTCTCGAGCTGATGGCGCCGCATGCCGGGGAGATCGCGCGGCACAAGGCGCGCGCGATGCCGAAAGCCAATCTCCTGGTCGCCGGCGGCGCGCTGCTTGCCGCGGCCTTCCTCTACCGGGGGTACCGGCGCCACTCCTGATGGAAGCGACGCACGTCTACTGCCCGAATTGCCGCGCCGTCGCGCCGGTCAACTTCGAGCGCCTGCTGCCGGAAGAGCCTTCCATGGGGACTGCAGCGCATTGCTCGCAATGCGGCTGGCTTGCGCTGACGATGATCAACGACGCCCGCGTGTACTGCGACGTCTGCGACGAGATCCGGCCGGCGCTGCTGCATGAATACCGTCCGGCCGGTACGCTGTCCGGCGGCCTGGTGCGCTGCGCCGTGTGCTACGCGAGCCGCGCGCGCCTGTACGGAACCCAGGTTTCCACGCGCTCGAATTCGGGGACGGAGCCCTAACTGCGGCGCGGCACCACCAGGTTGCCGACGGTCATCTGCACCGCCTCGCCGTTCTGATTCAGCGTCGTCGTGCGCACCTTGATGACCCCGATGTCGGGTCGTGATTTCGACGCTCGCACGTCCAGGATTTCCACTTCGATCCTCAGCTCGTCGCCCGGGCGCACCGGCAGCGGCCAGCGGAACTCGTCGAAGCCGGCGCCGACGATGCCGCCGGCGGGCTTGAGCTCGCTCGCGACGAGAAGCCGCATGGTCATTGCTGCAGTGTGCCAACCGCTGGCCGCCAGGCCGCGAAAAATCGACGCTTTCGCCGCGGCCTCGTCCAGGTGGAATGGCTGCGGATCGTATTGCGTTGCAAAGCGGTGGATTTCATCGACGTCCACGCGCACGCGTTCGGCGCCGACGAATTTCTGGCCGGCATGGAAATCCTCGAGGTAGCGCATTCGCCACTGATACACTAAAAAAAGCCTCGGCCCATGAAACGACGCGTTCCGGTTTACAGCAGCAAGCGAGCCGCTCCGGCCTCTGTCCGCAAGGCTGGCGCGGCAAAGCAGCCGTCAGCGCAAAACGCTGCACGCAAGCCGGTTTCATGGCGCCGGTTCACGCTGCCGGGCGTTGCAGCCGCGATTGTGCTCGCGGGCGGGGGGCTATGGCTCGCGCAGCCTCGCCCGCTCAACGAGGAGGAGATCAAGGCGCTGGTGCAGGGCGTGATCCACGAGATTCCGCCGAAGCCCACTGCGAGCGACGCCTACGAGCGCATTCGTCCTTCGGTCGTCGGCGTGCGCGCCTCGGCCGACGAGGGCGGCGAAGACGCCATGGAGCTCTCGGAAGAGAAGGCTAACCTGCAGCGCGGCACCGGCGTCGTGATCGTCGAGTCCGGGCTGATCCTCACCAACCTGCACGTGGTGCAGGGTGCGAAGCGGGTGCACGTGACCTTCTTCGACGGCACCGACGCCGAAGCGGAGATGGTCGGCGCGCGGCCCGAGCATGATCTCGCCGTCCTGCAGGCGAAGAGCCTGCCCGATGATCTTCAGCCGGCCACGATGCGCTCGACGAACGGGCTGCGTCCCGGCGAGGAGGTGGTCGCCGTCGGCTATCCCTTCGGCATCGGCCCATCGGCATCCTCCGGCGTGATCTCCGGCCTGCGCCGCGACTATGTGTCGCCCGAGGGCAAGCGCATGCTGACCAATCTCATCCAGTTCGACGCCGCGGTGAACCCGGGCAACTCCGGCGGGCCGCTCGTGACGCTCGACGGCGAGGTGATCGGCATCGTCACCGGGTTGCTCAATCCGACGGAGCAGCGCGTGTTCATCGGCATCGGCTTTGCCGTGCCGATCGAGAACGCGGCGTCCGCGATCGGCCTTTCTCCCTTCTAAAGGAACGTCATGGACCAGGCAGCCACGCTCATGGAGCGCGTGCTCTACGAGGTCAAGAAGACCGTCGTCGGGCAGGATCACTTTCTCGAGCGCGTGCTCGTTGCCGTGCTGGCGGGCGGCCACCTGCTGGTCGAAGGCGTGCCGGGCCTCGCGAAGACGCTGACGGTGAAAACGCTGGCGCAAGCGGTGCGCGGCAGCTTCCGGCGCATCCAGTTCACGCCGGATCTCGTGCCCGCCGACCTGGTCGGCACGCGCATCTATAACCAGAAGAACGGCGACTTCGCCACGTCGCTAGGCCCGGTGTTCTGCAACCTGCTGCTGGCCGACGAGATCAACCGCGCGCCGGCGAAGGTGCAAAGCGCGCTGCTCGAGGTGATGCAGGAGCACCAGGTGACGATCGCGGGGGAGACGCACAAGGTGCCCGATCCGTTCCTCGTCATGGCGACGCAGAACCCGATCGAGACCGAAGGCACCTACGCCCTGCCCGAGGCGCAGGTCGACCGCTTCATGATGAAGGTGCTGGTCGGCTACCCGAGCGAGGAGGAGGAATTCGTCATCGTCGAGCGCGTCACCGGTCCGGTGCACGAGGCGATGCCGGTGGCGACGACCGACCAGCTGCGCGAGCTGCAGGCGCAATGCCGCAAGGGCTACGT
>DATDCR010000055.1:0-8127 GCA_036524215.1 Burkholderiales bacterium | reverse complement strand
AACGCTCCTATCGGCGGTCGGCCGTCGCTCGGTGGCGACCCCCTTGAGTCTTCCTTTGCGGGAGTTAGTGCCCTGACCCCGAATTAGTCCGCGTCGCCCACCAGCGCGCGAGCTGCGCGCTGATGGCGGGGGTGCTGTGGATCTGCGGGAGCGAGCGCTCTTCCTTCGGCTGCTCCTTTCTTTCCCACTCGGCGACGAGCGCGTCGGCCCTGGCGAAGGCGTCCTGGAAGGAGCGGCTCTTCGGCAGCGCTTCCTTGAAGAAGGCGCGGCCGAAGTAGGTGAAGTCGTTCTCGTCGGCGCAACCGAAGGACGCCCGGTCGCCGCGCGCGGCGGTGATCACCATCGTCGAGTCGTCCTTCAGGTGGTCGATGAAGCCGCCGGCGTAGCAGGCGGAAAGGACGATCACCTTCCAGCGGATGCCGCTTTCCTTCAGCAGCCGGCCGAGCTCGCGCGCCGGCAGGTCGCGCAGCGTCATGTAGTTCTGCGCCAGGGCGAGCTCGTGCTCGCGCGTGCCGTGGCTGGTGAGGAAGAGAAAGAGGATGTCCTCGTCGCGGTTCATGCGCGCCGCGATCGCCTTCAGCGCTTCGCCGATGCTCGACACGGTGGCCATCGGCGCGCTGCCGAAGGTGTTGCGGCTGTTGACGAGCGCGATCGAGCGGTTGCGCGTGCCGAAGCGCTCGTCGAACTGCGAGCGCACGAACTGCGCTTCCCGGCGGAACACTTCCTGCGAGCCGTCGCCGCCGACGGCGAGGAAATACATGTCGATCACGCCCGGCCGCCCCGGCGCGAGCGCGGCGAGCGCGCTGTCGAGGAGCTGTCGCTGGGTAAGAAGCGCGGTCTCTACCGCCAGTCCCGCCGCGCGGCGATCCGGATCGTCGATCAGGCGGCCGTTGCGCCATATGCCGGTCACCTGGCGGCTGCCATCCGGGCGCGGGCGCGCGTAGGTCAACACGCCTTTGCCGTTGAAAAGGCCTTGCCGGAATTCGCCCTCGTACACGTCGCCGGAGCGCGAGACCGCCTTGCCCTGGCCATTCAGCTCGCCGTTGACGAAGCTGCCTTCGAAGAGGTCGCCGTTCGCATCGACGAAGCGGCCTTCGCCGTGCATGCGCCATTTCAGGAACGCGCCGCGGTAGCGAGCCCCGTCCGGCCGGCTGTACGTGCCCTGGCCGGTGAACTCGCCCTTGTCGAAGTCGCCCTCGTAGATCTCGCCGGACGGCGCCTCGTAGCGCCCGCGCCCGTCGAAGAGGCCTTTCTCGAACCAGCCCTGGTACGCCGCGCCGTTCGGCCACTCGATGCGCCCGCGGCCCTGGAACTTGCCGCCCTCGACCGCGCCGTAGTAGCGGCCGCCGTCCGGCGTGGTGACGTCCGGCTGGCCATCCGCCGCCCAGGCCGCGTGAGCGGCGAGGACGCAGCAAATGAGAATTAGACGCTTCAACCTGCTTTGTCGCGCATCGTGACGAATTCTTCGGCCACCGTCGGATGGATGCCGATGGTGGCGTCGAACTGCGCCTTCGTTGCGCCGAGCTTCACGGCGATGGCGATGCCCTGGATCACTTCGCCGGCATCGGGGCCGATCATGTGAGCGCCGACCACGCGCTGGCTCGCCTGATCGACGACCAGCTTCATGAACGTGCGCTCCTTCTTCTCGGTCAGCGTGAGCTTGAGCGGGCGGAAGTAGGCCTTGTAGATGTCGAGCGCGCCGTAGCGCTCGCGTGCCTTCTCTTCGGAGAGGCCCACGGTCGCGAGGTTCGGATTGGCGAACACGGCCGTGGGTACGTTCTCATGGTCGACCGGCGTCGGCTCGCCCTTGAAGAGCGTGCGCGCGAGCCACATCGCCTCTGCCGTGGCGACCGGCGTGAGGTTGATGCGGTTCGTGACATCGCCGATGGCGTGGATCGAATCGACGCTCGACTTCGAATAGTGGTCGACGAGGATCGCGCCGTCGGCGCCGAGCTTCACGCCGAGCGCCTCAAGGCCCAGGTTGGCGGTGTTCGGCTTGCGCCCGGTGGCGAAGAGGACGAGGTCGGTCTTCTGGTGCGGGCCGTCGGTGTAGCAGACCTCGAGGCAATCCGGATGCTTGATGATCGATGCCGGCTCGCCGCCGAAGTGGATCTTCAGCCCCTTGTGCGTCATCTCGTCGGCGATGCGCTCGCCGAGCTCCGCGTCGAAGCCGCGCAGCAGCCGCTTGCCGCGGTACGAAAGCGTGGTCGCCACCCCGAGGCCGTGGAAGATCGAGGCGAACTCGAGCGCGATATAACCCCCGCCGACCACCAGCGCGCGTTTCGGCAGTTGCTCGAGGTGGAACGCTTCGTTGGAGGTGATCGCCAGATCCTTGCCGGGGATCGCCGGAATGACCGGCCAGGACCCCGTCGCGACCAGGATGTGCCGCGCCGAATACGTGCGGCCGTTCACTTCCACGGAATTGGGGGAGCGCACGACGGCGCGCCCGCGGTGGATCTCGACCCCGGCGACCGAGAGCAGCCGCTCGTAGATCGCGTTCAGCCGTGCGATCTCCTTGTCCTTGTTCGCGAGCAGCGTGCGCCACTCGAACACAGGCTCGCCGCTCGTCCAGCCATACGCCTGCGCGATCTCGAACTCCTCGCGCCAATGGGAGGCGTAGGAGAAGAGCTTCTTCGGAATGCAGCCGACGTTGACGCAGGTGCCGCCGAAGGCGCCGGACTCGGCGATGGCGACCCGGGCGCCATAGGAAGCGGACACGCGGCTCGCGCGCACGCCGCCGGAGCCGCCTCCTATCGTGAAAAGGTCGTAATCGAAGCTTATTTCAGGTTCTTCAGGTTGAGCTCGACGAGCTCAAGGTCGACAGCGATGCGCTGGTGCTGCGGCTTGTCCGCCAGCCATCTGAGGGCATTCTTCACGCGTTGCTCCATCTGCGCCTTGGGCATTCCTTCCACGCCGGCGAACATCGAGGCGAGCTCGTTCAGGTTGCTGGACTGCGCTGTCTTGCGCACCTCGGCGAGCTTCGCCTCGACCGCCGGGCGGTCGAGATTGGTCACCATCCTTACAGTCTTGTCGTCCGACATGGCGGCGCTCCCTCGCTTTGGATCGATGTTAGACAGCCGGCCTCGATTTTACCAGCGCATAACGCGCCGCCGACGCCCGCACCGCGCCATCCGCGACCAGCTTGTCGAGATGCGCGGTGAGCGAGCGCGCCGCCATGTGGTGAATCCGCGCCGGCACGTCGTCGTAGACGAGCGGCAACAGCTCCTCGAGGGACGCCGGCCCCATCCTTACCAGCGCGTTCACGACCTTTTCCTCGCGTGCAAGGCGATGCGCGATCAGCCGGCGCACCTCCTTCTTCGGCGCGCCGATGAGATAGCCGTGCCCGGGCGCGATGATGGCGATCTCCTCTTCGAGCAGCCTTTCCAGCGAGCGCAGGTACGCGCGCATGTCGCCATCGGGCGGATTGATGACCACGGTCGAGCCCTGCATGACATGGTCGCCGCTGAAGAGCATGCGCGTCGGCTCGAGCAGGTAGCAAAGGTGGTTCGACGCGTGCCCCGGCGTATGCACGGCGCGCAGCCGCAGCTCGCCCAGCGCAAGGCGCTGACCATGCTCCACGATGACTTCCGGATGAAACGTCGAGTCCTGTCCCGCAGGCGCGGGCCGGCCGAGGATCGTCGCGCCGGTGGCGGTCTTGATCGCGGCGGCCGCCGGCGAGTGATCGCTGTGCGTATGCGTGCACAGGATCCATTTGATGCTGCCGAAGGCGAGGATCTTCTCGATGTGCGACGCAAGATGCGGCCCGGGATCGATGACCGCGCGCTCCTTGTCGCCGAGGATGTACGTATTCGTTCCCGGGCCGGTCATCATCCCGGGGTTGGGCGCGGTCAGGCGCGTGACCCAGCGATCCAGCCGTTTCGGCTCGCCCGGGATCAGGTCGTACGTCGTCGTGCCGGTCTCTTCCGGATCGCACCAGTGGATCTCGTGGTACTGCGGATCGGCGCGCCGGAATATCTTCTGGCCGTCGCGGCCGACGGCCAGGCAGGCGCGGTTCTCCTCGATTTCCTTCAACGCCCGCACGTACTGCATCGCCTCCGCGGCGGTGGCGAAGTCCTTGAGCTCGTTCAGCGTGTGCTGGGTCGCGTTGACGAGCTCGATTTCGCCGCGACGACCGCGCTCGAGCGCTTCGCGCGGCGTGAGCCACATCGAATCGACCGTCTCCGTGGCATCGTGCGAGCCTTCCTGCCCGTGCGGGGCCACGGCGACGAAGAAGCGCGCGTCGAAGCGCCGTACCCGATGGGGGGCGGTGATCCAGTGCCCGATATACGCCAGCTCGCCGGCGGCGATGTAGAGGTCGTGATCCTCGAGCAGCTCGACGAACGGCTTGTTCCTGTACGCGGCAAGGGCCGCCGCGCGCTCGGCGGGAATCATGTGGCCGTCGCCATCGCAGGCGAGGAGGATGCCGGCCTCCTCGAAGCACTCGCGCACGGCCGCGATCCAGTACTCCAGCTTCGGCTCGCTGCGTGGCAGGCCGACGACGCGGCTCGTCACGCGCGGATCGGTATCGGCGGTATCCAGGGCGCCGCCGGGAAACACGTACGCGCCGCCGAGGAAGACCGCGCTCGGCGTGCGCTTGAGCATCAGGACCTGCGGCCCATCGCCGGTGTCGCGCAGCAGCGCGATGGTGGCCGCCGGCCGCGGCGCCATCGCCATCAGCCGACGATCCGCTCGACGATTTCGGCCGCCGGGAGCACGCTGTCGATGAGGTCGACGCCTTCGCCCGCGAAGATCAGCGCGGTGTCGAAATCCTGGCGCTCGAAGGCGGCAAGATAGGCTTCTCTTTCCTTCACGAGGGACGCTCTCAGGGACGGCTCCTTGCCATGCCAGGTCGCCGTGAAGCGGTTCTTGAGCGCGCGGCCGGTAATTCCCGCCCAGCCGGCGTCATAGCCGCGCACGATGTCGAACACGGTGGTGCGAATCGTAGAGTCGCCGTTCGCCTCGACGACGCGCTGCTTGGCGCGCGGCCCGGCGAGCGCCTCGTCGCACGCGATGAAGCGCGTGCCGACCAGTACACCGGCGGCGCCGAGCGCCGTTGCCGCTTCGAAGCCGCGGCGGTCGGCGATGCCGCCCGCAGCGAGCACCGGCAGCTTACCGGCAAGGTCCTTTACGGCGGGAAGAAGGGCGAAGAGCGAACGGTCTCCGCCATGCCCGCCGGCTTCCGTGCCTTCTGCGACCAGCACGTCCGGCTCTGCCTCGAGCGCAAGGCGCGCGGTGGCGAGGTTCTGCACTTGCAGGATGAGCTTCGCGCCGCTTTTACGAATTTTGGCCGCGAAGGGACGCGGGTCGCCAAAGGAAAGCATGACCGCGTAGGGCCTGCGCTCGAGCGCGAGGTCGAGCAGCTCGGGCCGCTTGGCGAGGCTCCAGGTGATGAAGCCGATGCCGATACGCGCGTCGCCGGCGGCATCGAGCTCGCGCCGGATCCAGTCGGGATCGCCGTAGCCGGCGCCGATCAAGCCGAGGCCGCCGGCGCGGGAAACCGCGGCGGCGAGCGCACCGCCCGAGACGAACCCCATGGGCGCCGACACGATCGGCTTCCTGATCTGCGGGATCATGCGCTGCGCCCGGCGCGGTCCTTGTCGTTCTGCGCCTTGATCAGGGCGCGCATCCTTTCCCAGTCGGCGTCGGAGAGCTTGTCGAGCTCGGTGAAATAGCCGCCGGCACCGGTGGCGAGCGAGCCGGCGCCGTCGAGCACGATCGTCTCGCCGGTGAGCCAGTCGCAGCCGTCGGCCATCAGGAAGGCGGCGAGGTTCTGCAGCTCCGGCATCTGGCCGACGCGGCGCATTGGATTGAGCTTCGCGGAGTCATCGAAGCCGCCGCCGGGACGCAGGCGCTTGGTGGCGCCTTCGGTCGGAAAGGGCCCGGGTGCAATCGCATTCAGGCGGATGCCGTGGCGGCCCCATTCGACGGCGAGCGATTTGGTCATCACGTGAAGGCCGGCCTTCGACATCGCGGAAGGCACGACGTACGGCGACCCGGTGTGTACCCAGGTGACCAGGATGGAAAGCACCGTGCCCTTGTGGCCGCCCGCGATCCAGCGCTTGCCGACGGCGTGCGTCACATAGAACGTGCCGTGGAAGACGATGTTGGCGACGGCATTGAAGCCGTTCGGCGACAGATCCTTGGTCGGGCTGATGAAGTTGCCGGCGGCGTTGTTGACGAGGCCGGTGAGCGGGCCGGCTTCGTCCCAGATCCGCTGCACCATGGCGTCGACCGCCGCGGCATCGCGGATGTCGACCGCATGGCTCTTCACGCTTCCCCCGTGGGAGGCTGCGAGTTCCGATGCGGTTTGCTCGAGGACGCCTGCACGGCGTCCGGCGATCCAGACTTCGGCGCCGAGCTGCAGGTACTTGGCGGCGATCTCCCGGCCGAGGCCGGTGCCGCCGCCGGTGACGAGGATGCGCTTACCCTGGAAAAGGCCTTGCTTGAACATACGCGCTCCGCGGAGGGAGCGCGTATTTTAAGTGCGCGTGAAGAGCCGTGCGACCGGCGCGATGACCAGGTCGTAGAGCGCTTCGGCGAGCTCTTTCGTCGCCTTGGCTTGCAGCGACTCGAGCTGCGGATAGTCGACTCGCATCAGGCGAAGGCGACCTGGGCCGCGCCACCGAGCGAGTTGACAAGCGCCACGCCGTGCTCGCGCAGGCGATACGTGCCGCCGGCCTCCAGCACGATGTCGTTCGGGTCGTTCTCTTCCGTGATCCAGACGGAGCCTTCCAGCGCGGTGACGGTGCTGCCCGCGCCGTCGAGCACCTTGAGGGTCTGGTTCGGTCCCAGTTTCACGGCGCCGTTCTTCAGTTCCAGCTTCATGGCTTCTCCTTTTGCATGCGTAGAATGCGGCCAAGGCGCCTGGGGGACAAACGGTAAATTCTCAAGCCAGACATGAGTAAAAGGAATGTGAGTGCCGGCCCGCAATGTGATCCCTAGCCTCGACCTGCTGCAGGGCTTCGAGGCCGCCGCGCGGCACCTGTCCTTCACCAAGGCGGGGGAGGAACTTTTCCTCACGCAGTCGGCGGTGAGCCGGCAGATCAAGGAGTTGGAGGAGCAGCTGGGCGTGCCGCTCTTCCACAGGCGGCATCGCACGCTGGTGCTCACCGAGGCGGGGCACCAGTTCTACGCCGCCGCGGCGCAGGTCCTTACGACCATGCGCGCGGCCACCAGCCGGCTCAAGGCGCAGGGCGTGCGCAAGCCGCTTTCTGTAACAACGACGAGCTCCTTCGCCGCGCTATGGCTCATCCCGCGGCTCGCCGGCTTCACGCGCGCGCATCCGAGCGTCGACGTGCGCATCACCGCCGACACCCGCGTGCAGGACCTCGACCGCGACGGCCTCGACATCGCCATCCGCCACGGCCCGGCCTCGCTCGCGGGGCCGCACGCGGTGCGCCTGTTCGGCGAGCGCGTGTTTCCGGTCTGCAGCCCGAAGCTCCTGAAGAAGAACCCGCTGCGCGTGCCGGCCGATCTGAAGAATCACTGCCTGCTGCAGTACGACGATCCCGAAGCGCGGCATCCGTGGCTGCACTGGAAGACCTGGCTCGAGGTCGAGGGCATTCCCGATCTGCGGCCGGCGGCGACGCTGTCCTTCTCGGGCTACGAGCAGATCATCCCCGCCGCGGTCGCGGGCCACGGCGTGGCGCTCGGGCGCACGCCGCTGGTGCGCGATCTCATGGCGGAGAAGCAGCTCGTCGCGCCGTTCAAGTCGACCGCCGATCCGGCGCGCGCCTACTTCGTCGTGCTCTCCGGCGACGCCGCCGAGCGCCCGGAAGTGCAGGGCTTCGTCGAGTGGCTGAAGGAAGAAGCGGCGAAGCGGTAAACCTTCGGGAAACCGTGACCGTCGTTCCCGCGCAGGCGGGAACCCATGTTTACTTCAGACGAAAAAATGGGCCCCCGCCTCCGCGGGGGCGACGGATTGCGCCCCCTGGAGTATTGCCCGCCTAGATCGTGAGGACGATCTTGCCGATGTGCTGCGAGGATTCCATCAGGCGATGGGCCTCCGCGGCATCGGCCAGCGGGAAAGTGCGGTAGACCTGCGGCCTGATGCGGCCCGCCTCGATGAGGGGCCAGATCTTCTCGCGCAGGTTGCGGGCGAGATAGCCCTTGAACTCGGTGCTGCGC
>DATDCR010000054.1:0-1522 GCA_036524215.1 Burkholderiales bacterium | reverse complement strand
GGGCGGCGAGCACACGCCGCGCCACCGCCCGCACCCGCTCGCTGCCGAGGGCGAGCTTCACCCCGGCGCCGAGCTCGGGGGCGGCGAGGTTGATCGGCACGTAGGCGATCTCCTCCAGCGTGGAGAATCCCTCCTCGATGAGGATGTTCGCCACCTCCTCGTCGACGTCGAGCTTTTCCATGAAGTGGCTCTTGATGCGGCCGCTCTCCTCCTGCTGCTTCTTGTTCGACTCCTCTTCGGTCATCAGGTTGATCTGCCAGCCGGTGAGCTCGGATGCGAGGCGCACGTTCTGCCCGCTGCGGCCGATGGCGACGGCGAGGTTTTCCTCGTCGACGACCACGTCCATGGCGTGCTTCTCCTCGTCCACCACGATCGACGAGACTTCCGCCGGCGCCAGCGCGCCGATCACGAACTGCGCCGGATCGGCGGACCACAGGACGATGTCGACGCGCTCGCCGGCGAGCTCCTGCGTCACCGCCTGCACGCGCGAGCCGCGCATGCCGACGCAGGTGCCGATCGGGTCGATGCGCTTGTCGTTGGTGTGCACGGCGATCTTCGCCCGGATGCCGGGGTCGCGCGCCGCCGACTTGATCTCGAGCAGGCCTTCCTCGATCTCGGGCACCTCGAGCTCGAAGAGCTTCATGATGAACTGCGGTGCCGTGCGCGAGAGGATGAGCTGCGGGCCGCGGGCCTGGCGGTCGATCTTCATCACCCAGGCGCGCACGCGGTCGCCGACGCGCAGGTTTTCCTTCGGGATCATGTGCTCGCGCGGCAGCAGGGTCTCGAGGCGGCCCGATTCGATGATCGCGTTGCCGCGCTCCATGCGCTTCACCGTGCCGGTGACCAGCTCGTCGCCGCGCGACAGGAAGTCGTTCAGGATCTGCTCGCGCTCCGCGTCGCGGATGCGCTGCAGGATCACCTGCTTGGCCGTCTGCGCGCCGATGCGGCCGAATTCGACGTTGGGAATCGGCTCTTCGATCACGTCGTCGATCTTGGCGTCCTGCTTGCCGCGGTCCTGCGCCTCCTCGACCGACAGCATCTGCGCGGTATTCCATTCCGGGGCATCGTCGGGCAGCACGCGCCAGCGGCGAAACGTCTCGTAGTTGCCGGTGTTCTTGTCGATCTGCACCCGCACATCGATGTCCTCGGTGTATTTCTTCTTGGTCGCCGAGGCGAGCGCCATCTCGAGGGCGCCGAACACGATGTCGCGCGGGACATTCTTCTCCCGGGCCAGGACATCGACCAGCATCACCAATTCCCGATTGCCTGCTACGACTGGATTGCTAGCTGCCACCTTTAATCCCTCACAATTCCGGCACGAGGCGCGCCCGGTCGACGTCGTCCAACGCGAGCTTCACCTTCGTCTGCCCTTCCAGCTCCATGCTGATGCGCCCGTCTTCGGCGCCGCGGAGCACCCCTACGAATTTGCGCCGCCCGCTTTCGTCCGGCGTGCGCATCCTGACTTCCGCCTTGTGCCCGGCAAAGCGGGCAAAGTCGCTGTGCTTGCGCAATGGGCGGTCCA
>DATDCR010000053.1:0-9540 GCA_036524215.1 Burkholderiales bacterium | reverse complement strand
GAGACCGGGTCCTTCCAGAACATGTAGACGTTCACGGCCATCACCTTGTCGAAGCGCCCCTCGAAGCGGGGGGCCGATCGAGCCCCGGCGACGACACTTCCAGCCGCTCGTAGTCGACGCCCTCCACTTCGAACACGCGGGAAAGCTGCCGGCTGACGGCGGCGCAATCTTCAACGCCGATTCCACCCGGCTTGTCGATGAACAGGCGCAGCATGCGGCCGCCGTTCCCCGCCTGGAGATCGACCAGCTCGTATCCCATGCCGGCCACGACCGGCTCAACAATTTTTTCCAGGTTCAAAATAAAAAATGGGCCGAAGCCCATCTTTTCCACCAACGTCGCCAGCGCACTTCAAAGCTTTTGAAGTTTAACAGGATTTTGTAACTCGCGCCACTGTCCGGGGGCGAGGTCGCGGGGCAGCTCGACCGGCCCGTAGCGCACGCGCAAAAGGCGGCTGACGCGGGCGCCGACGGCCTCGAACAGGCGCCGTACCTCCCGGTTGCGCCCTTCTTTCAGCGTTACGCGGTACCAGCGGTTCGCTGCACCCCGGGCGCGCGGGTCCGCAGCCTCGATGCGAAGGAACGCTGCCGGGCCGTCATCGAGCTGCACGCCACGCCGGAGCTTTTCCAGGCTCTCGTCGCTGAGCGTGCCTTGCACGCGGGCGGCGTATTCGCGCTCGATCTCGTAACGCGGATGCATCAGGCGATTGGCGAGCGCGCCGTCGTCGGTAAAGAGGAGCAATCCGGCGCTGTTGATGTCGAGCCGGCCCACCGCGATCCAGCGACCCGGCGGCAGGCGCGAAAAGACGGTCGGCCGGCCTTGCGGATCGCTGCGGGTGACGAGCTCGCCTTCGGGCTTGTGATAGAGGAGGACCCGCCCCGCGGGTTTGGCCGCCAGCTCGATCGGCTTGCCGTCCACGCTGACGGCGTCCGCCGGCGTCGCGCGCTCGCCCAGCTTGGCGACGCGGCCGCCGACCGTGACCCGGCCGGCTTCGATCCACGATTCGATTTCCCGCCGCGAGCCTAGGCCGGCCGCAGCGAGGAGCTTCTGGATCCGGTCAGCCTTCGGTTCCGGTGACGGCGGCGGACTCGGCTTCGGGGGTGACGTCTTCGGAATGGGCTTCGCGGACACCGGCTTCGGCGGTGGCCATCGGCTCGTTGGCGGGTTGCGGGTCGAGCGCCAGCGTCTTGGCGATCTCCTCGAGCGGCGGCAGCTCCTCGAGCGAGCGCAGCCCGAGGTCGTCGAGGAACTTGCGGGTCGTCGCGTAGAGCGCCGGACGGCCGGGCGTCTCGCGGTTGCCGACGCTGTCGATCCAGCCGCGCGCTTCCAGGGTCTGGATGATCTGCGTCGAGACGCCGACGCCGCGAATGTCCTCGATGTCACCGCGCGTCACCGGTTGCCGGTAGGCGATGATCGCCAGCGTCTCCATCACGGCGCGCGAATAGCGCGGCGGCTTTTCGGGCGACAGGCGCTCGAGATACGGCGCGAAGTCCTTGGTGGTCTGGAAACGCCAGCCGCTCGCGACGTTGACGAGCTCGACCGCCTTTCCCTTCCATTCCTCGGCCAGCTCGCCGAGCAGGTGGCGCAACGTGTCGGTGGAAATGTCCTCATCGAACAGGCGCTTGAGCTCGGTCAGGGCGACCGGTTCGGAGGAGGCGAGAAGCGCGGCTTCGAGCACGCGCTTGGCGTCAGACGGGCTGTGCATAGCCTAATTTAACGTAAATCGGCGCGAAGGATTCGGATTGCGTGATCTCGATGAGCAACTCCCGTGCAAGCTCGAGAAGCGCGAGGAAAGTGACGACGAGCACCGACACGCCTTTCTCCGGCTCGAAAAGCTCCGAGAACTCAAGGACCCGGCGCTCGCGCAGCGCGCGCAGGATGGCGCTCATATGCTCGCGCACGGAAAGCTCCTCGCGGGAGATGTGGTGGTGGCGCGACATCCGAGCGCGGTGCAGCAGCGTGCGCCATGCCTCGGCGAGGTCCTGCGGCCTCACGTTGGGCAGCCGCTCGGCGATGGTGCGCTCGATCCACACGGAGACGGGCGCGATGTCGCGGCCGATGTGCGGCAGCTCGTCCAGCGCCTGCGACGCCTTCTTCATCTGCTCGTATTCGAGCAGGCGGCGCACCAGCTCGGCGCGCGGGTCTTCCTCGACCTGCGCCGCCGACGGCGGCCTCGGCAGCAGAAGGCGCGACTTGATCTCCATCAGCATCGCGGCCATCACCAGGTACTCGGCCGCGAGCTCCAGGTTCTTCGAGCGCATGATCTCGACGTATTCCAGGTACTGGCGCGTGAGCGGCGCCATCGGGATGTCGAGGATGTTGAGGTTCTCCTTGCGGATCAGATACAGCAGAAGGTCGAGCGGGCCCTCGAAGGCATCGAGCACGACTTCCAGCGCGTCCGGCGGAATGTACAGATCGGTCGGCAGCTCGATGACCGGCTCGCCGTAGATCCTGGCGACGGTATTCATGTGTAGGAGAGTCCCATCGCTTCGCGCACCTCGCGCATCGTTTCCTCGGCAAGGCGCTTCGCCCTCTCGCAGCCGTCGGCGACGATGTTCCTCACCAGCGTCGGGTCGTCGAGATAGACCTGCGCCCGCTCGCGGATCGGCGCGAGCTCCGCCTGGATCGCTTCGATCACCGGCTGCTTGCACTCCAGGCAGCCGATTCCGGCCGAGGTGCAGCCTTTCTGCACCCACTGCTTGCGCTCGGCGTCCGAATAGACGAGATGCAGCGCCCACACCGGGCATTTCTCCGGCGTCCCCGGATCGGTGCGCTTCACGCGCGCCGGATCCGTCGGCATGGTGCGGATCTTCTTCGCCACCGCTTCGGGCTCTTCGCGCAGGGCGATGGCGTTGCCGTACGACTTGGACATCTTCTGGCCGTCGAGGCCCGGCATCTTGGCCGCCTCGGTGAGCAGCACCTCCGGTTCGACCAGGATCTTCTTGCCGCCGCCTTCCAGCCAGCCATAGAGGCGCTCGCGATCGCCGCGCGAAAGGTTCTGCTGCTCGTCGAGCAGCGCCTGGGCGCGCGCCAGCGACTCGGTCTCGCCGTGCTCGAGGAACTTGGTCCGCAACTCGTTCAGGAGGCGCGCCTTCTTGGTTCCCATCTTCTTCACTGCGGCCTTCGCCTTCTCTTCGAAGCCCGGCTCACGGCCGTAAAGATGGTTGAAGCGGCGAGCGATCTCGCGCGTGAATTCGACATGCGGAATCTGGTCCTCGCCCACCGGCACGTACTTCGCCCGGTAAATCAGGATGTCGGCCGATTGCAGCAGCGGGTAGCCGAGGAAGCCGTAGGTCGAGAGGTCCTTGTCGGCCAGTTTCTCCTGCTGCTCCTTGTACGTGGGCACGCGCTCGAGCCAGCCGAGCGGTGCCATCATCGAGAGCAGCAGATGCAGCTCCGCGTGCTCCGGAACCTGCGACTGGATGAAGATCATGGCCTGGCTCGGGTCGACGCCCGCGGCCAGCCAGTCGATCACCATGTCCCAGCACGCCGCCTGCACGCTGCCCGGATTTTCGTAGTCGGTCGTGAGGGCGTGCCAGTCGGCGACGAAGAACAGGCACGGATACTCGGCTTGCAGCCGGATCCAGTTCTTCAGCACGCCGTGATAATGGCCAAGATGCAAGCTCCCCGTCGGCCGCATGCCGGAGAGCACCCGGGTTTCGAACATCGCTAGAACACGAGTGCGCGGATGAGCGCGCCGGACGCGCCGACCAGCGGCTCGAGGAGGAAGCCGAGCACGTTCGTGACCAGGAGCAGCACGAGCAGCGGCAAGCCGAACGGCTCGAGCTTCGAGTAGCGCCACGCCGCGCGCGAAGGAAGCAGGCTCGCCACGATCCGGCCGCCGTCGAGCGGGAGGATCGGCAGCAGGTTGAGGAACATGAAGATCAGGTTGACCAGGATGCCGGCCTGCGCCATCAGCGCGAGAGGGTCGGAGTAGCCGCCCGAGGGCACCAGCACCGAGATCTTCAGCAGGATCGCCCAGATGAGCGCCATGACGAGGTTGGCAACCGGACCGGCGGCGGCCACCAGGGCCATGTGCTGCCGGGGCTTGCGCAGCGCCGAGTAATTCACTGGCACCGGCTTCGCCCAGCCGAAGAGAATGCCGCCGCCGACGAGCTTCGCGGTCAGCAGCAGGATCACCAGCGGCACGATGATCGTGCCGACCAGGTCGATGTGGCGGATCGGGTTCAGGCTGATGCGTCCCTGCGCGTGCGCCGTCATGTCGCCGAAATGCCGCGCGACATAGCCATGCGCCGCCTCGTGCAGCGTGATCGCGAACAGCACCGGAAGGGCGTAGATGGCGACCGTCTGTACGAGTGAGTTGACGTCCATCTTGCGAGCGCGATTCTATCAGAGGGGATCAGAAGGCCTCGACCGCGAAGGGCGCGAGCGAGCCTTTGCCCTTGCGCACCACGACCGGCGCTTCGCCCGTGAGGTCGATCACCGTGCTCGGCTCGGTGCCGCACGAACCCGCGTCGATGACGAGGTCGAGGCTGCGCTCCAGGCGCTCGCGAATTTCCTGCGCGTCGGAAAGCGGTTGCTCGTCGCCCGGCAGGAGCAGCGTGGTGGAGAGCATCGGCTGGTCGAGCTCGGCCAGCAAGGCCTGCGCGACCGGATGCGCCGGCACCCGGACGCCGATCGTCTTTCTCTTGGGATGCAGCAGCCGCCGCGGCAGCTCGCGCGTGCCGCGCAGGATGAACGTGTAGCTGCCGGGCGTTGCCCGCTTGACGAGCCTGAAGCGTGCGTCGTCCACGATGGCGTAGGCGGAAATTTCCGACAGGTTGCGGCACATCAGCGTGAGGTGGTGGCGCTCATCCATGCCGCGCAGACGGCGCAGGCGCTCGAGCGCCTTCGTCGCGCCCGGCAGGCAGCCGAGCGCATAGCAGGAATCGGTCGGGTAGGCGATCAGTCCGTCGGCGCGCACGATGTCCGCGGCGCGACGCACGAGCCGCGCCTGCGGACTGGTCGGATGGATGGCGAAGAACTGCGCCATCAGCCGCGCAGGAAGTGTTCGATCAGGCGCGCCACCGCTGCCGGCTGGTCGTGATGCAGCATGTGCCCGGCGTCCGGCACGGTGACGTAGCGCAGATCGCGGAATTGCGCGCGACGCTCGGCGTGAATGCCGGCATCCAGGCGCGCCCGGGAAAGGGCATTCGAATCGGCCGCATCGACCCACAGCACCGGGGCCGTCACTTCGCGCCAGCAGGCGCGCACTTCCTCGTAGCGATAAAGCACCGGGTTCACGATCTTGTGCGCCGGGTCGCCGCGCAGCACGACGCTTCCCTCCTCCGTCTTGCGCCCCCAATGTTGCGCCAGAAACTCGGCCCGCTCGGGCGTGAGGCGCGCATTGCCTTCGCGCAGGCGCTTCGCCAGCTCGGCGAAGCCGGCATAAGGCCGGAAACCCGGCCGCTCGTGCAGCTCCTTGAGCCACCGCGCGTAACGCTTGGGCGCCTCCTCCGGACGGGTCGGCGCCATTCCGAATCCCTCGAGGTTGACGAGCTTCGCGATGCGATCAGGGCGCACGCCGGCATACATGCAGGCGACGTTGCCGCCGAGGCTGTGGCCCACCAGATGCACGCGCTCCTTGCCGGCGAACGCGTCGAGCAGGCAATCGAGGTCGGCGAGGTAGTCCGGAAACCAATAGCAGTCCGATTTGCCCCAGTCCGTGAGTCCATAGCCGCGCCAGTCGGGTGCATAGACATCCCACTTGCCGCTGAACGCTTCGACCAGAAACTGGAACGACGCGGAAACATCCATCCACCCGTGCAGCAACACGAGCTTCGGCGCGCCCGCTGCCGCCCAATGGCGCACGTGGTAGCGCAAGCCGCGAATCTGAAAATACCGCGATTCGCTTTCAGCCAAGGAAGGAAAACTCCACTTCTGGTTTGCGGCCCGAAATCAGATCGCTCAGCGCCCTCGCCGAGCCGCAGGAAAGCGTCCATCCCAGCGTGCCGTGGCCGGTGTTCAGAAACAGGTTCTTCAGCCTGGTGCGCCCGATCAGCGGCACATTGTTCGGCGTCGCTGGCCGCAGACCGGCCCAGTTCTCCACCTCGGTGGTTGAGCTCAGATGCGGGAAAAGCTGGCGCACGCGGCGCAGAATGGCGCCGCAGCGCACGGCATTGATGCTCGTGTCGTAGCCGGTGAGCTCGGCCGTGCCGGCGGCGCGCAAGCGATTGCCGAGGCGCGAGATGACGATCTTGTACGCCTCGTCGGTCAGGCTCACGCTCGGCGCCGCCGACGCTTCGGCGGCACTGAGCGGCAGCGTGATCGAATAGCCTTTCAGCGGATACACGGGGATGCGGATGCCAAGCGGCGCGAGCATCGGCGCGCTGTAGCTGCCGAGCGCGATGACGTACGCGTCTGCCTGGAGCTTGCCGTTGTCGAGCTCGAGCGACTGCACTGCCCCGCCGGCGCCATGCAGGCGGCGAATGCTGCGCCCCGTCTGGAAGTGCACGCCGTTCGCCTCGGCGCGGCGCGCGAGCTCCGTGGTGAACTTGTGGGCGTCGCCGGACTCATCGTCGGGCGTATAGATGCCGCCGACGACCGGCTCGGCGGAGGATTTCAGCGCGGGCTCGAGCTCGAAGCATTGCTCGGCGCTCTTCACTTCACGCCGCAGCCCAAGCCCGCGCATGGCTTCGACATGCTCTGCGAGCGCATCGAAATCGCGGCGCGTCGTGGCGAAGTGGAGAATGCCCTTCGACAACTCGTCGTAATGGATGCCGGCCTGCCGGCGCAGCTCACGCAGGCATTCGCGGCTGTAGGCACCGAGACCGGCAAGCACGCGGCAATGCTGCTCGAAGCGGCCGGGCCAGCATTCGGCAAGGAACCGCAGGCCCCAGGCCCATTGCGCCGGATCCGCGCGCAGGCGGAAGAGCAGCGGCGCATCCTCGCGGCCCAGCCAGCGCAGCATCTGCGGGATGGCCGATGGCTTCGCCCACGGCTCCGCGTGGCCGGCGGAGATCTGGCCGCCGTTCGCGTAGGAGGTCTCGAGGCCGGGCGCTTCGCGCCGCTCGACCACCGTGACTTCGTGCCCGGCCTGGGAGAGATACCAGGCGCTCGTGGTGCCCACCACTCCTGCGCCGAGGACAAGAATCTTCACTGCATTATGATAGCCGGATGCCCCTTTTCTCCCTGGGCGAGCGCCGCGTGGAGCTCCTCGGCGCGCGCCATTACATCGCCTACGACGCCACGCTGGTCGGCTCCATCACGCTGCATGCGGATGCCAATGTCTGGTTCAAGGTCGTGATCCGCGCGGAGAACGATCGCATCACCATCGGCGAAGCGAGCAATATCCAGGACGGCTCGGTCCTGCACGTGGATCCCGGCTACCCGATGACGCTCGGACGCATGGTCAGCATCGGCCACAAGGTCATGCTGCACGGCTGCACGGTCGGCGACGGCACGCTGATCGGCATCAACAGCGTGATCCTCAACGGCGCGAAGATCGGCAAAGGCGTGCTCGTCGGCGCGAACACGCTCATCACCGAAGGCAAGGAGATCCCGGACGGCGTGCTGGTGGTCGGCTCGCCGGGAAAGATCGTGCGCGAGCTCAAGCCCGACGAGAAGGACCGCCTGCTCGACATCGCGCGCGGCTATGTCGAGCGTTCCCGCCTGTATGAGCGGGAACTCAAACCTATGACTACTTAGGCGCCATCCGGATCGCGCCGTCGAGGCGGATCGTCTCCGCGTTCAGCATCTCGATCTCGACGATTGCCTTTACGAGCTGCGCGTATTCCGCCGGCCGGCCCAGGCGCGACGGAAACGGCACCTGCTTGCCCAGCGAATCCTGCGCCTCCTTCGGCAGCCCCGCCAGCATGGGCGTCTCGAAGATGCCGGGTGCAATCGTGCAGACGCGGATGCCGTTACGCGAAAGATCGCGCGCAATGGGCAGCGTCATGCCGACGACGCCGCCCTTGGAAGCAGAATAAGCCGCCTGCCCGATCTGCCCGTCGAACGCCGCGACGGACGCGGTATTGACGATCACGCCGCGCTCGCCCGCGGCGCTCGGCCCGGCTTTCGCCATGGCCTCGGCAGCGAGGCGGATCATGTTGAAGGTGCCGATCAGATTGACCTTGATGATGCGCTCGAAGCGCGCGAGATCGTGCGGCGCCTCCTTGCCGACGGTGCGTTCCGCGATCGCGATGCCCGCGCAGTTGACGAGGACCTGCAGAGCGCCGAACTCCTTCAACGCCATGGCAACCGCCGCCTTGCCATCGGCCTCCGAGCTCACATCCGTCTTCGCGAAGCGTCCGCCGATTTCGCGCGCGAGCTTCTCGCCCGCTTCCGCCTGCATGTCGGCGATCACCACTTTCGCGCCGTTCTCCGCCGCCATGCGCGCGGTCGCGGCGCCGAGACCCGAAGCGCCGCCCGTCACGAGGAAGACGCTGTTCCTGATCTGCATTAGGCCCTCGCTGGAATAAGGTAATTCATTGGGGAGAGAGGAAAACTTCGACGATAATTCTAGCCGCATGCAGCTTCGCTTCGGCATCGAGTTTCCCGATCTTTACGAGCGCGAGGGCCTGGTCCGCGTCGATGCGGCGTTTCGCGCTCACCTCGTCGAAGCGGATCGTGCCCTGGGCGAGAAACTGGAGGCCGCGCGCGCCAATCCGCCTGCGAGCGCGGCGGAATCGGAGTTGCTCATCGCGCTCGCGCCGCATGTCGAGGACTTCGTCGCCAGGCTCTTCGGCATCGAACGCGAAGCGCAGGCGCTGGCGCAGCGGCACAACGAGCTCGCGCCGCTCTACGCCGTCAAGCGCCAATTCGTTCAGCGCCGCGCCGTGCATAAGGTAAAGCCCGCCGAGCTCGAGGGGTTCGATGCCGGCGCCGCTGCAAAGAAGCTTTTCGGAGGCAGCTTCACGGAGCTCGAGTTCGCCCGCAAGGTGAGCGCCTGGCTGCTCGACGAGGCCGCGCACGCCCCAGAGCTCGAGCTCGCCGCGCGCTACGCTTCCTGGGCGGTCAACACGGCGGCGGGCAAGGCGAAGCACGCCGCCGGCGTTCTTTTCAAGACGCCGCGCAAGCTGGACTTCATGCGGCTCGTGCCGGTCCATACCGACTCGAGCCGCGGCTTCGCGGAACATCGCCTGGATCACCTTCGTCATCGCGAAGGCTTCGCATTGACCGATCCGGGCACCGATCTCGTCGGCGCGCTGGATCAGGCGAACTACTGCATCTGGTGCCACGAGCAGGGAAAGGATTCCTGCTCCAAGGGGCTGAAGGAGAAAGCCCCGGCAGAAGGCTTTCGCAAGACCGTGTTCGGCGTGGCGCTCGCTGGCTGCCCGCTGGAAGAGAAGATCTCCGAGTTCCACATGGTCAAGGTGCGCGGCCAACCGCTCGCCGCGCTCGGCATCATCGCGGTCGACAACCCGATGATGGCCGGCACCGGCCATCGCATCTGCAACGACTGCATGAAGTCCTGCATCTACCAGAAGCAGGACCCGGTCGATATCCCGCAAGCGGAAACGCGCACCCTCAAGGATGTGCTCGAGTTGCCCTGGGGCTTCGAGATCTACTCCCTCTTCACGCGCTGGAATCCTTTCAACCTG
>DATDCR010000052.1:0-4228 GCA_036524215.1 Burkholderiales bacterium | reverse complement strand
GCGGCGTTGTCGCCGGTTTCCGCCGCCATCATGCCTTCGATCGAGCCTTTGCCGAACTGATCGCGCTCCGGCGAGAAGCGCTTCGCCGCGGCGTACGAGCTCCAGGCGCCCATGTCCTCGCCGACGCCGGGCAGGATGCCGATGAAGACGCCGATCGCGCCGGAGCGCAGGATCGTCTTCCAGTATTTGAGGACGTCGCCCAGGCGCGGCAGGATCGAATCCACCGCGTTGATCATCGCCTTCTTCGCCGGCTCGGCCAGCACGATCAGGATCTCGGCGAAGCCAAAGGCGCCGACCAGCGCGGGGATCAGCGCGATGCCGCCGGAGAGCTCGTTCCATCCGAAGGTGAAGCGCGGATGCGCGTGAATGCCGTCGAGCCCGATCTGCGCGGTGAAAAGGCCGAGGAAGCCCATCAGCCACCCCTTGAGGGGATCGTTGCCGGTGAGGCTGCCCGACATCAGCACGCCGAGCAGCGCGAGCCAGAAGAACTCGAAGGCCTGGAACTTGAGCGCGATTTCCGCGAGGAGCGGCGTGAGCGTCGCGAGGCACACGACGCCGAAGAGCGAGCCCATCACCGAGCCGGTCGTCGCGATGCCCATGGCGCGGCCGGCGCGGCCCTGCTTCGCCAGCTCGTGCCCGTCGAGCGTGGCGGCGGCGTTCGCCGCCGTGCCCGGGATGTTGAGCAGGATGCCGGTTCGGCTGCCGCCGTAGATGGCGCCGACGTACACGCAGATGAGGATCAGGATGGCGTCGGTCGGCGGCAGCTTGACGGTGAGCGTCGTCATCAGCGCGATGCCGAGGGTCGCCGAGAGTCCCGGCAGGATGCCGATGACGATCCCGACGAGCGTCGCGCCGAGGGCGTAGAAGAGCTGCCACGGCCCGAGGAGGCCGCCCAGCGACTTGCCGAGCATGAGCACGCCTTCCATCAGGGCAGGCGCACGAGGAAGACGGTCTCGAAGACGAAGCTGATGACGAGCGCGCTCACGATCGCTATGGCGGCGCTCGACAAGGCCAGGCGCCACAGGGGCAGCTCGGACTCTGCGTCCATCACGCGGAAAGCGAGGATGGCAGCGAAGAGGAAGGCCGCGGCGGTCAGCCAGAAGGGCAGGCCATGACCGAGCAGCCCGGCCGCAAAAACGAAGCAAAGGAAGAGCGCGATCGCGATGCGGCGGCGTGACATCGAGCTCTCCGGCGGCGCATCGCCTGCCGAACGCAGGGCGAGCGCGGCGCCGAAGACCATCATCAGCACGCCCAGCACGCCGGGCAGGAGGCCCGGCGCGGACCAGGGGTTGATGTGCAGGCTTTCCAGGCGGTCCATGCGCCACGATGCAATCAGCACCGTGGCGCCGAAGACCACCCAGCCTAAGCCGAACTTCCGGTCAGCGGTTGATGCCTGCAACTTAGCGGTTAATGCCTATGGATTGCGGCGTGACTTTCGCCATGCCGGCGTCCTGCAGCATATAGGCGTCCTCCACCACCGTCGGCCACACCAGGTCGTACGCCTGCTTGCCCGACGACGGTGTGAAGAGCGCGCCTTTCTGCTGCGCGTAGGTCTTGATCTTGTCCGACTTGGCGACGCGCTCGCTCCAGACGCGGTCCATGGTCGTGACGACTTCCTGCGGCACGCCCTTCGGAATGAAGATGCCGAATGCCGTCGTGATCTTCGGGAACTGGGGCAGCGTCTGCGTGATCGGCTGGATGGTGCCGACGCCCTCGATCGAAAGCGGCTGGTCGGCGACCACGGCGAGCGCGCGCAGGCGCTTGCCCTTGAGCATCTCCGTCTGCTCCACCGCGAGCTGGGTGGTGATGTCGCTTTCGCCGCCGACGGTGGCGATCACCGCCGGGTTGCCGCCGTCGTAGGTGACATGGCGGTACTTGACGCCGGCGGCCTTCGAGATCGCCTCCATGGCGAAATGCCCGGACGAGGTATTGCCGGCGGTCGCGACCTTCACCTGGCCGGGACGCGCCTTCATGTCGTCGAGCAGCTGCTTCATGCTCTGATAAGGCGTCGACGGATTCACGCTGACGATCGAGACGTTGGTCACCGAGAGATAGAGGTGGAAGTCATCGACCTTGCTGTTCAGCATGCCGAGCAGCGGATAGGTGCCGAGCTGCTTGGCGGCGCCCGCCGTCCAGGTATAGCCGTCCTTCGGCGCCTCCATGACGTTCTTCGTGCCGATCGAGCCGGCGCCGCCGGGCTGATTGACGATGACGACCTTCTGGCCGAGGGCGGGCTCGATTTCGGCGGCCGCGAGGCGCGTCACCTGGTCGGTCGCGCCGCCGGCGGCCCACGGCACGACGATGGTGATCGGCTTCGAAGGCTTCCACTGCGCATGGGCGCTGGCGAGGCCCATCACGGCGAGCGCGGCGACTGCGATGATCCTTTTCACGATTTACCTCCTGACTGAGTTGAGGATGGTCTGCGTAATGTGCTTCGCGCGCGCGGCGAGGGCGCGTGGCGCCATCAGGTCGCGCGCGAAGATGCTGGAGAGCGTGTAGCGGTTGGAGAGATAGAAGTAGCCCTCGCCGGCGATCGAGATGTAGAGCTGCACGGGGTCGATGCCGGAGCGGAACAGCCTCGCGCGCTCGCCGCGGCGCAGGATGTCGGCCAGGGTATCGACGAGCGGCGAATGCAGGCGATGCACGCGGCGCGAGCGCTCGACGTGGTGGCCCTTGTACACGTTCTCGCTGTTGAGGAGCGACAGAAATTCCGGGTGCTCGAGGCAGTAGTTCCACGTGAACTCGACCAGGCGCTTCAGCGCCTGGCGCGGATCCTTGTGCTCGAGGTCGAGCTGCCGCTCGGCGCTGCGGATGCGCTCGTAGCTCGCCTCGAGCACCTTGAGGAAGAGATCCTCCTTCGAGCCGAAGTAGTAGTACAGCATCCGCTTGTTCGCGCCCGCCTCCTTGGCGATGCGATCGACGCGCGCGCCGGCGAGGCCGTGGCGGGCAAACTCCTCCGTCGCGGCGTCGAGGATGCGGGATTTGGTCCGCTCGGGGTCGCGGCCGTTCTTCATTCCATCCCCAGCAGCCGGTAGATGCGCCGGGTGTAGTCGCCGAAGCGCTCGTGCGTCTTCATGTCGAGCGTGCGCGGGCGCGGCAGCTCGACCTCGAAGTTGTCCGCCATGCGCGCCGGGCCGGCGGTGAGCACGACGACTCTCGTGCCGAGGAACACGGCCTCGGAGATGCCGTGCGTGACGAAGACGATCGTCTTGCGCGCCTCCTGCCAGATGCGCAGGAGCTCGAGGTTCATCTTCTCGCGCGTCAGCGCATCGAGCGCGCCGAAGGGCTCGTCCATCAGCACGAGCTTCGGGTCGTGCACGAGCGCGCGCGCGATGGCGGCGCGCTGCTGCATGCCGCCCGAGAGCTCGTAGGGATATTTGTCTTCGTAGCCTCGCAGCCCGACCAGGTCCAGCAGATGCCGCGCGCGCTCCAGCGACTCTTTCTTTGCGAGGCCCAGGATCTCCGCCGGCAGCAGCACGTTCTGCAGGATGCGCCGCCACTTCAGGAGCAGCGGCGCCTGGAACACCATGCCGACATCCTTCGTCGGATCGAACGGATGGCTGGCCGAGCCGATGCGCACCTCGCCGCCGTCGTGCGGATGAAGGCCGGCGAGGATCTTCAGCAGCGTCGACTTGCCGCAGCCCGAGGGCCCGACGAGCGAGACGAGCTCGCCCGGCATGACGTCGAACGTCGCATCCGAGATCGCCAGGTGCTCGCCGTACACCTTACGGACGCCAGCAAGGGAAATAAAAGGGGTCAGAGCAATTTTCCTGTTACAAAGCCGCGCGCAGCGCAGCGCTTTTTGTTACGCGTAAATTGCTCTGACCCCTTTCTAGCCAAGGCGCGCGTCCTTCGGCACCAGCAGGCGCTCGAGCACGAGGACGATGCCGTAGAGCAGCATGCCGATCAGCGTGATGAGGAGCACCGCCATGAACATCGCCGGCGTATCGAGCGTGACCTGTACCTGCAGCATCAGGTAGCCGAGGCCTTTGTCCGAGCCGAGGAACTCGCCGACGATGGCGCCCGCCACGGCGAGGATCGCGCCGACCTTCATGCCGGAGAAGATATAGGGCAGCGCGCCGGGGAGCTGGATCTTGGTGAAGAGCTGCCAGCGCGAGCCGCGCAGCGAGCGCACGAGGTCGAGCAGCTCGGGCTCGATCTCGCGCAGGCCGCGCGCGGTGGTGAGCAGGATGGGGAACACCGCGATCGAGAAGGCGATCATCGAGTT
>DATDCR010000051.1:0-2243 GCA_036524215.1 Burkholderiales bacterium | reverse complement strand
CGGGCTGCCCGTATTCTCCTACCGGGATGTCCTCTTCGCTTTCCTTCTTGCGGAATTCCGGCGAGTAGTTTCGCAGGATCTGCTCGCTGATGATGCGCCCTGGCGGCACGCAGTTCACCGTGATGCCGTGTCTTCCGACCTCGCGCGACAGCCCCTTCGCCCAGGAATGCACCGCCGCCTTCGCCGCGAAGGCGCCGTTCAGCCCTTCGGGCTCGGATTTTCCGGTCACGTTGATGATGCGGCCCCACTTGCGCTCGATCATCTGCGCGAGCAGGAGATGCGTAAGCTGGCGGTGGCGGCGGAAATTCAACGTCAGCGCCTCTTCCCACTGCGCATCATTCGACTCGAGCGTGAAGCGCCGGCTGCCGCCGGCGTTGTTCACGAGGATGTCCACGCCGCCGAGGCCTTCAAGCGCCGCGTCGGCGATGCGCTTGGCCGCATCCTCGGCAAGGAAGTCCTGCTCGATGATCACCAGCTTGCCGGTCTCTTTTTCGAGCTGTTCCAATAGCTCGCGGCGCCGCGCCATGACGGCAAGCTTCACGCCCTCCTTCGCCAGCGCGATCGCGATGGCGCGCCCGATTCCCATGCTGGCGCCCGTCACCAGGGCGCGCTTGCCGCGCAGGCTCAATTCCATCAGGGCTTGAACTGCAGGATGTGCATGCCGGTGTCGGCACGGTCGACGACGTAGATGTAGCCGCGGTCGTCGACTTCCAGGTTGTTGCTCTGGATCGCGACCTTGCAGCGCTCGCCGGACGCATCCTTCAGGCAGCGCTTGTCGGTCTTGTCGGTGGTGGCCGGGATGTAGAAGCCCGCCTCGCGCGGATGGTACGGATCGGAGATGTCGATCGCGCGCACGCCGGCGTTGAACCAGGCGACGAACACGTACTTGCCGTGGTACATCGGCGGCTGGTTCTCGTTCGACGAGTGCGAGCCGAAGCGCCCGCCGCGGCTGCAGAAGTTTCCGCTCGCCTCGGGCACGTTGAAGCTCGCGATGCCCATCGGATGCGCCTCGTCGGTGGCGTCGACGATCCACACCATCTGGCGCGGCTCGGTGCACTCGTTGACGAGCGATTCGTCGACCACCACGATGATGTCGCGCTTGCCCTTGTCCTTGTCCTTCGCGAACTCGGCGACCTGCATGCCGAGCACGGGCAGCGTGGTGTGGGCGCCGTTCGACGCGCCCATGTCCATGCGCCCGACCTGCGGCGCGAGGAGGTTCGCCGGCGTCGGCTCGGCCGGGCCGGAAAGGAGCTTCTGCCGGTCGACGATCTGCACAATGCCGGCCTTGTTGGTGCCGTAGCCGAAGTACACGCGGTTGCCTTTCGGACCGGTGGAGATCGCGCCGTGCAGCTCGGTGGGCACCGGTCCCTTGGAGCCCGGCTCCTGGCCGACCAGGCCGAAGTTGCGGATGAAGCGCGGATGCGCCGGGTCCGACAGATCGTAGATCTGCGTCATGCGCCGCGTGCGCCAGCCCTCGACGCCGGAGACGAGGTACGCGATGCCGGTATCGCACTCCCAGAAGTTCTTGTGCGTGCCCTTGATCTTGTCGGTCACGACGACGATGCGCGATGGCTTCTCCGGCGTCGTCACGTCCCAGACCTCGTGGGCGGCATTGCCGTACGTGCGCAGCAGGTAAACCTTGTTCTTGTCGCCTTTCGGGAGCTCGGAACCATTGCACACGCGCACCATTTGCCCGCCGCCGCTTTCCGCGATGCCGGGCTCGCCGGGAATGTGCGCGACATAGCGAGGCTTGGCCGGATCGGTCACGTCGAGGATCGACGTGCCGCTGTCTTCCTGCTTGCCGGTCAGCGGGTTCATCGTCTTGCCGCCGTGATGGCCGACGTAGGCGATCCAGCGGCCGCGGTTCTCGCGCACGAGCGGCTGGTACGCGCTGCGGCCCTGCAGGTCGTTGTGGCCGAGCAGCTCCATGTTGGATGCGCTGGCGGGATGCTGTGCTGACACCGGGCTGACAAACGCCAAGAGCAGCACGGGAAAGAGAACGCTCCTCATCGAACCTCCCCTATGGTGAGGCCGGAATCCTACCCGAAGGCCGAAGGAACTACGGCATGCGGCTTGCGGCAGCCGGTGCACTGGCGAAGCCAGACGATCGCTATTTCATTTCTGTGGAGAGTTGTGATGATCAAGACCTTCATGGCAATTGCAGTCGCCGCCGCCTTCGGCCTGCCGCTGATGGCGCAGGCGTCGGCGGCCGGCGACAACATCGTCATCGCCCAGGCGGGCGG
>DATDCR010000050.1:0-9288 GCA_036524215.1 Burkholderiales bacterium | reverse complement strand
TGGCAGACCGGCGAGCCGCTCTGGGTGCCCGACGCGCAGCACGACGCACGCGCGGTGCTCGCCCTGCAAGGCTGGTCGCGCGGCTCGTTCGCCTATCCGGTGCAGCGCCAGGAGGGCACCATGGGCGTGATCTCGCTCACTTCCGGCAATGCGCGCGCGCCCGATGAGCGGCTGCGCCAGGCATTCGGCGTGATCGCGCGCCAGGTCGGCCAGTTCGTGCAACGCAAGCAGGCCGAGCAGGTGATGCGCGAGAGCGAGGCGCGCTTCCGCAGCCTGACCCAGCTCTCCTCCGACTTCTACTGGGAGACCGACCCGCAGCATCGCATCACCCGCACCACGCATTCGGAAAAGCACCGGCCGGCGAGCGATCCGGTGCTCGGCAAGCGGCGCTGGGAGCTGCCTTCGATCTACCCGGACGCCGCCGGCTGGGCCGCTCACCGCGCCGCCATCGAGTCGCGGCAGCCTTTCCGCGAGTTCGAGATGGGGCGCATCGACCCCGACGGCGAAATGCGCTTCCTCGCCATCAGCGGCGAGCCGATGTACGCCGCGGACGGCGAGTTCCTCGGCTATCGCGGCGTCGGACGCGATGTCAGCCGGCAGCGGCGCGAGGATCGCCTCGTCGCCCTGGAGCACACCATCGCGCGCCTGCTCGCCGACGCGCACGACGTCGCGGCCGCCCTGCGCGCCGTGATGCAGGCGGTCTGCGAGTCGGAGGGGTGGGAAGGCGCGCGCTACTTCCAGCACGATGCCCAGACCGACATGATCCGCTGCGAGGAGGTCTGGACCTCGGGCAGCGGGCCGCTCGCGGAGTTCATTACCGGCTCGCGCGGCAAGGTGCGCGCGAAACGCGCCGGCCTGGTCGGCAGCGTCTGGCAATCCGGCGAGCCGATCTGGTGCGCGGATGTCACCCAGGACCCGCGCATCTCCTCGCAGAAGGTGGTTCGCGAAGCAGGCCCGCACGCCGGCTTCATCTTCCCGGTCACCTTCGAGGGCCGCGTGGTCGGCGTGCTGTCGATCTCGAGCCGCCTGCTGCGCAAGCCCGACGAGCGGCTGATGGGCACCATGCGCGTCATCGGCGCCCAGGTCGGCCAGTTCCTGCAGCGCAAGCGCGCCGAGATCGCGCTCGCCGAGAGCGAGGCGCGTTTCCGCCAGACCTTCGAGCTCGCCGCCTCCGGCATCGCGCACGTCGACCTCGGCGGGCGCTTCATCGACGTCAACGGCAAGCTGTGCGAGATGCTCGGCTACAGCGAGGCCGAGCTGATCGGCCGCTCGGTGAAGGACATCTCGCATCCCGAGGACCGCGACAGCAGCGACCGGCGGCGCGAAAGCATGCGCAGCGGGCGCGTCAACTCGGTGCAGCTCGAGAAGCGCTACCTGCGCAAGGACGGGTCGCTCCTGTGGGTGAACCTCACGGTCGCGCTGGTGCGCAACGCCGGCGGCGAGCCGGACCACGAGATCGCGGTGATGGAAGACATCACCGAGCGCAAGGCGCGCGAGGCGGCGCTGCAGCGCTTCCGGACCGCGCTCGACTCCTCGGCCGACATGGTGTTCCTGTTCGACATCTCCGCGGGCACGCTCGTCGACTTCAACGAGAGCGCCTGCACGATGCTCGGCTACACGCGCGATGAGCTCCTCAGGCTGCGCGCGCGCGACATTCGTCCCGCCGCAACCGGCAGCATGCTGCGCAACGAGACGGCCGCGCTCCTCGGCCTCGCCGGCCGCACGAACACGGTGATCACCGAGTACCGCCGCAAGGACGGCAGCACGTTCCCGGTGGAGAGCCGGCGCAGCCTGATCGAGACGCCGCAGGGACGCGTGCTGGTGGTGAACTCGCGCGACCTCACCGAGCGCATGAGCGCGGAGAAGCGTCGCGCGGCGCAGGCGCGCTACCAGAAGAAAATCTCCAAGCTCGGGCAGGCCGCGCTCTCGAAGCGCAACGCCGCCGAGCTCGTCGCCAAGGCGGTGCAGAGCGTGCTCGACGGCCTGGGCGGCGGCGCCGTCGCGTATTTCGAGCGCGGCACGGCGCCGGGCGAAGTGATCCTGCGGCGCGTCGCCGGGCTCGGATCGACGCCGAGCGACTCGGCGCCGGCCGTCATCGGCGAGGCAAGCCCGCTCGCGCCGGTGCTGAATGCGTCGCAGCCGGTAGTGATGAACGGTCCCTGGGACGACACGCTGCCGCTGCCGTTCGAGTGGATGCGCCGCTACCGCGCGATGGCCGCGGTGCCCGTGCCGGCCGATGGGGGCCCGCGCGGCATCGTCTGCGCCTTCGCCGACGCCGCCGGCTCCTTCGGGCCGGAGGAGACGCGCTTCCTCGGCGCCGCGGCGAGCATGGTGTCCGCCGCGCTGCATCGCCTGGACAGCGAGGCACGCCTCGCCTACCTGGCCCAGTTCGATCCGCTGACCGGCCTGCCCAACCGCACGCTGCTCGCCGATCGCTTCTCGCTTCTCATCGTGCAGGCGCGGCGCCGGGGCGTTTCGCTCGGCGTGCTGTTCGTCGACCTCGACGACTTCAAGCTGGTCAACGACACGCAGGGCCACGCCGCCGGCGACGATCTCCTGAAGGAGATGGCGAAGCGGCTGCAGGGGTCGCTGCGCGACGGCGACACGGTGGCGCGCATCAGCGGCGACGAGTTCGCCGTCATCCTCGGCGACCTGGCGCGGCCCGACGACGCGGCGCTCGTCGCGCAGAAGATCCTCGACCGGCTCGCCGCGCCGACGCTCGTGCAGGGCCAGGAAGTGGTGGTCACGGCCAGCATCGGCATCGCCACCTTCCCGGCGGACGGCGACAACGCCGAGGCGCTGCTCGGCGCCGCCGATGCGGCGATGTACCGCGCCAAGCAATCGGGCCGCAACGCGTTCCAGTTCTTCACCGCCGACATCAACCAGCGCACGCGGGCGCGCGCGCAGATGGGCATCGAGCTGCGCCGCGCGCTCGAGCGGCGCGAATTCAGCCTCGCCTACCAGCCGAAGATCGACCTCGCCAACGGCCAGCCCTGCGGCGCCGAGGCGCTGCTGCGCTGGCATCATCCGGAGCGCGGCCTCGTCGCGCCGGTGGAGTTCATTCCGGTGCTGGAAGAGACCGGCCTCATCGTCCCGGTCGGCGAGTGGGTGCTGCGACGCGCCTGCGAGGACCTCAAGGGCTGGCAGAGTCTCGGCGCGCCGGCGATGCCGGTGGCGGTCAACCTCTCGGCGCGCCAGTTCCGGCAGCACGACCTCGAGGAGCGCATCCGCTCGATCGTGGCCGGCGCCGGCATCGACCCTTCGCTCATCGAGCTGGAGATCACCGAGAGCCAGCTGATGCACGATCCGGATCACGCCATCCGCGTGCTGCGCGCGCTCGGCGACGCCGGCGTGCGCATCGCGATCGACGACTTCGGCACCGGCTACTCGAGCCTCGCCTACCTGACGCGCTTCCCGCTCGCGTCGCTCAAGATCGACCGCTCGTTCGTCGCCGACGTGCTGCACGACGAGGCCGATGCCACCATCGTGCGCACCATCGTCGACATGGCGCACACGCTCGGCTTCACCGTCATCGCCGAGGGCGTCGAGCTGGATTCGCAGGCCTCCTTCCTGCGCGCGCTCGGCTGCGAGCAGGCGCAGGGCTTCCTCTTCGCGCGGCCCATGCCGGCGAAGGAATTCAGCGCGCTCGTCGCCGGGCGCGTCGGCGTCGCCGCCACCCGCCGTCCGCGTCCGCGCCGCCGCGTCTCCAAGTAATTCGGGGTCAGGGCACTAACTGGCCGGGGACGGCGCTTAAACCCGCGCCTGACCGCAAATTCGTTCCTTTATCCGGAAAAGCTAATTGACAAAGCAAATTTGCGGATCCAAGAATGCCGCGGTCCATGCCCCGGCCGCGCCGCTCGGAATTTCCCCTCACCGTGTCCCGCGCGGCGCTGCTCGTCGACGGGTCGGACGAGCAATGCCGGCGCATGATCCACGACCTGGTCGCCTACGCGCATCGCCTCGAGGCCTGCCGCGATGCCTTTGCCGCGATCCTCGGCATGACCGGCGCGCAGTACGAGATCCTGTTCGTCGTCGCGCGCACCAAGGGTCTCGCGGTCGGCGAGGTCGCGTCGCGCCTGCACCGCTCGGGCGCCTTCATCACCATCGAGGCGAACAAGCTCGTCGCGCGCGGCATCCTGGAGAAGGGGTCCGACCCGAAGGACGGGCGCAAGGTCTTGCTGCGGCCAAGCATCAAATGCCGCGCGCTGCTCGAGCGCCTGGCGCCGTACCAGCGGCGCATCAACGACGTGCTGTTCGAGCGCCTCGACGCGCGCCGCTTCCGCCAGCTTTGCGATCTGGCGCACGAGCTCCTGCGCTCGGGCGACCGCGCGGTTGCCCTGCTAGGCTATACGCTGCACGAAGCGAAATCCGCCGCCTAGCGGCGCAGGAGGAGGCATGAACCCCAAGCAGCACCTGGAATTCGTCCGGGTGGATCTCAACACGGGCTGGGAGCGGCCGCCGGGCTATCCGACCGGCTTCTACCAGAAGATCCTCGCCTCGGACCTGGACGAGGCGCAGAAGCGCGGCAGCCGCACCAGGCTTCTCAAGATCGAGCCGAACGCGTTCTCGACCGAGCCGTTCGTGCACGATCACTGGGAAGAGGTGTATCTCGTGCAGGGCGACCTGATCGTTGGCAACGACGCGCACGGCAGGGGCGGCGAGCAGTGCTACGCGCCGACCTACGCGTGCCGGCCGCCGGGCGTGAAGCACGGCCCCTTCACCTCGCAGGGCGGCTGCATCCTGTACGAGATCCATTACTACGAAACCTCGGGGACAAAGAAAGTCGCATGAGAATCCTGCTTCTATCCGTCCTGCTGGTGTTCGGCAGCGCCTTCGCGCAGCCGCTGCGCCCGGATGTCTATCGGCATAGCAATGGCGAGCCGCCGACGGGCATGGACAAGCGCATCGTCGATTCCTACCGCTCCTACTTCAACATCGTCGAGATCCAGGGCGAGGGCTACGTGCCGCCGCAGCCGGTGGCGGGCGCGATGGCGGGCGAAGCGATCGGGCCGTCCGGCGAGACCGTGACGGGCCATGTGCTGATCGCGTTCCTGGTCACCGCCGATGGACGCGCGGCGCAGCCGCAGATCATCGAGTCGAGCGACCGGCGCCTGAATCCTTACGCGGTGCGCTCCGTCACGCTGTGGCGCTTCAAGCCGGCCACCTACAAAGGCAAGGCCGTCACCACCATCGCGGCGCAGGAATTCAATTTCAAATGACCGACTACCCGCAGCTCGTGATCGCCGGCTGGACCGGCCGTGACGAGGCCGCGCTTCGCAAGCACATCAGGGAGCTGGAGGAAATCGGGGTCAAGCCGCCGAAGTCGACGCCGATCTTCTACCGGGTGTCGGCCGACCTCCTGACGTACGCGGATGAGATCCAGGTGTCCGGCCCGGATACGAGCGGCGAAGTGGAGTTCGTGCTCCTTTGCCGCGCCGACGGGCTTTGGGTCACCGTCGGCTCCGACCACACCGATCGCAAGGCCGAAACCATCGGCGTCTCGCTCTCGAAGCAGCTGTGTGCCAAGCCGATCCCGAAAGAGGCGTGGCGCTACGACGAGGTGAAGCCGCACTGGGAGAAGCTCGTGCTGCGCTCCTGGACCGATGGCGAGCTCTACCAGGAAGGTCCGGTCACCGCCATGCGCTCGCCCGAGGATCTACTGGCGAGATACCCGCTGAAGGTGGGCTGGGCCATGTTCTGCGGCACGCTCGCCGCGAAGGGCGGCATCCGCCCCGGCAAGCTCTTCCGCATGGAGCTCGAAGACCCGGTGCGCAAGCGCAAGCTCGCGCACGAGTACCGCATCACTGCGCTCCCGGTCGAGGGGTGAAGCTCGAAATCTGCATCGACGTCGACGACGTGGCGCGCGCGGTCGAGTTCTACAGCCGCGGCCTCGGCCTCGAGCTGGTCGAGCAGCACGAGGACTGGGCCCACGTGAAGCTCGGCGAGCAGACGTTCTGGATCATGAAGGTCGCGCCGGGACCGGTCGGCCCGGTGCGCCGCCATTACGTCCGGCACTGGACGCCGGTGCATCTCGATTTCCTCGTCGACGATATCGATGCGGCCGTCGAGCGCGCGCTCGCGGCGGGCGGGAAGCTGGACGGCGCGATCCGCCGCGATCCGAACCTGGGCGATCTCGCCAACCTGTCGGATCCGGCCGGCAACGGCGTCGACCTCGTCCAGCGGCGCAATTAGTGCCCTGACCCCGAATTAGTGTTTCATCACCAAGCCGAGCGCGACCAGCACCAGCGCTGCGCCGGCGATCATGGTGAGCGTGATGGTCTCGCCGAGGAGCAGGCCGCCCCACAGGATGCCGAGGACCGGCACGGCGAGGCCGACGGTCAGCGTGCGCGTCGGGCCGATGTCGCGCACCAAGGTGAAGAAGGGTACGTAGGCGACGCCGCTGCACAGCACGCCGAGCGCGATCAAGCCGGTGAGGGACGTCGCCGTCCACGCCTGCGGCGCTGGCACGGCGGCCCAGGTCGGCGACAGGATCAGCGCACAGAAGACGATCGAGCCGGCGGCAAGGCTCATCGGCGGCACGCGCCCGGTGCGCTGGCGGATGACGACGCCGGCCCAGCCCCAGAGCGCGGCGCCGGTCATCGCGGCGAGCGTGGCGAGGATGGTCTGCGGCGTGACCGCGACCGGTCCGAGATTCACGATCAGCGCCACGCCGGCGATGCCGAGCACGAACCCCGCGACGCGCCGCGCGGTGAGCCGCTCGTGCAGCACCGGCGCTGAAACGATCGCGCTCCAGAGCGGCACCATGCCGTTCATCACCGCGAGGTAGCTCGCCGGCAGCACCGTCGCCGCCCAGGCGAAGCAGACGAACGGCAGCACGTTGTTCGTCATGCACACCGCCAGGTGGTCCTTCCAGTGCGCGACGAGGCCGATGCGCTCGCGCATCACGAGCAGCACCCACGGCACGAGGAACAGCATCGAGAAGAACGCGCGCGACTCGGCGACGAGCGCCGTGCCGAACACCGGCACGGACATGCGCATGAAGATGTACTGCAGCGACCAGAGGGTGGCGAGCAGCAGCCACCGGGCCGCGGCGGAGGTCGTCACCCGCTAAAGGTAGACCTTCTTCATCCCGTCGGCCGGGTAGCGCAGGCCGGCGCCGGCGCCGGGCGGCGCGATGTCCGAAATGCGCTTGACGTCGGCCGCGGAGAGCTTGACCTCGAGCGCGGCGAGGTTCTCGTCGACGCGCTGCTTCCTCTTCGTGCCGGGGATCGGCACGATGTCCTTGCCCTGCGCGAGGAGCCACGCCAGCACGAGCTGCGACGGCGTGCATTTCTTCTCGACGGAGATTTCCTCCAGCCGCTTCACGATCTTCACGTTCTTGTCGAGCGCATCGCCCTGGAAGCGCGGATGCGCGAGGCGGCGGTCGCCGTCGGGCAGGTCCGCCTTGCCCTTCACCGAGCCCGTCAGCATGCTGCGGCCGAGCGGCGCATAGGCGACGAGCGAGATGCCCATCTCGCGGCACGCGGCGAGCGTCTCCTCGCCTTCCTGGCGATAGAGCAGCGAATATTCGTTCTGCACCGCCGCGATGGGGTGGATCTTGTTCGCGCGCCGGATGGTCTCGGGCCGCGCTTCGGAGAGCCCGAGCGCGCGCGCCTTGCCGGCCTCGACCAGGCGTTTCATCGCGCCGACCGTTTCCTCGATCGGCACGTTGGGATCGACGCGATGCTGGTAATAGAGGTCGATCACCTCGATGCCCAGGCGCTTCAGGCTCGCCTCGCAGGCGCGCATCACGTATTGCGGGCTGCCGTCGACGCCCTGCTTGCCGTCCGCGCTCTTCGTCTGCCCGAACTTGGTGGCGACGATCACGCCTTCGCGCCGGCCCTTGAGCGCTTTGCCGAGCAGCTCCTCGTTGTGCCCCCAGCCGTACATGTCGGAGGAGTCGAGGAAGTTGATGCCCTTGTCGAGCGCGTGGTGGATGACGCGGATCGACTCTTCGTCGTTGGCGTTGCCGTAGATGCCGGACATCGACATCAGGCCGAGGCCGACGGCGGATACCTTGATGCCGCTCTTGCCCAGCGTGCGCATTTCCATGCCTTGTTTCCTCCTCGGAACTAAATCAGGGACAGACCACGATTATTGCCTGCGTTTTCTGCCGCAAAACGTGGTCTGTCCCTGAATTTCAAAACAGGTCGAAGTATTCGCGATGCTCCCAGTCGCTTACTTCGAGGTTGTAACGCGCGATCTCGGCTTCCTTGATTCGCAGGTAATAGTCGACGAAAGTCGAGCCGAAACCTTCGCGCAGCACCTTGTCGGCGCGCAGCGCCTCGAGGGCCTCGGCGAGCGTGTGGGGCAGCGCCTCGGCCTTCGCTTCGTAGGGCGTATCCGCCGAGGGCGGCAGCGCGACCCGCCTTGCCATGCCGTCGAGGCCGGAATAGATCTGCGAGGCGAAATAGAGGTAAGGGTTCGCCGCCGGCTCGCCGATGCGGTTCTCGATGCGCGTGCGCGCATCGCCCGGCGAGGCCACCACGCGCAGCAATGCCCCGCGGTTCTCCTTGCCCCAGATCACGCGGTCCGGCGCGAGGGAGTAGGGCCGGTAGCGCTTGTAGCCGTTGATGGTCGGCGTGCTGAACGCGCAGGCGGCGCGGGCATGCGCGAGAAGGCCCGCGAGGTACTGCTTGCCGATGTCCGAGAGCTCGTCTTTATCGGACGTGAAGACGTTGCGCCCCTCCTTTGTCAGCGACTGGTGCAGGTGCCAGCCGCTCGACATGACGTTCGGCAGCTTCGGCCGGCACATGAAGGTGGCGTGATAGCCGTGGCGGCGGCAGATCTGCTTCACCGCGCTGCGGAAGAGAACCATCGCGTCGGCGCCCGCCATCCCGGCGAGGGGCGACAGCGTGAACTCGAACTGGCTCGGCCCGAATTCCACCTCGAAGGAGCGCAGCGGCAGGTGCAGCCTTTCGAGGTCAATGCAACCGGGGCGCGCTTTACCGTGGTGGTCAACCACCTCAAATCCAAGGGGTCGGATTGTAATGACATCGGCGATCCTGACCTGGGCGATGGACAGGGTAACTGCAGCCAGACGCGCCGGGCATCGGGTTCTTATCAAGAGGGCACCGGGAAATCGGGGTCCTTCGGAACGTGGAACCACCCACGAGGCCACGTCTGGAAACGCGCGGCGGCACCTCGTACGCCGACGTGCATATTGCGAAGGACGAGGTGCTCTCGCCGGCCGCGCCCTCGCCGCACGTGCTGGTGGCCTTCAACGCGCCGAGCCTCGACAAGTTCGCCGAGGCGGTGCGGCCGGGCGGCATCGTGATCTACGACTCG
>DATDCR010000049.1:0-7108 GCA_036524215.1 Burkholderiales bacterium | reverse complement strand
TCGAATTGCTCCATCGCCAGCGTGCGCGGCTGGCCGCCGAGCGCGTTGAGCACTGCGAGCTGCAGGCGATGGTGCTCGGGATTGTCGTGGGTCTCGCCGAGGATGACGTGGCGCGCGCGCGCCGCACGGTCGAAGACTTCTTCAGCCGGGACGAAGCGTGCCGCGCGCGCATCCCAGATGCGCCCGACGAGCGGGTGGTCCTGAAGGCGAGGGTCGTGCGCGCAGCCGGCGAGAAATGCGAACATTAGAGCGGCAAACCGCATATGGAATAGATTATGCAGGCGCGTGTAGACCCATTTATGAGGATTTCGATGGCGTTCCGCCTCTCCCACCTGTCCCTGCTGCTTGCCTTCGCCTCAGGTTCCGCGCTTTCGGAGCCGCCGATCGAGCGCCTGCTGCCGCCACCCGCGGAACAGGCGCCGCAAGGTCCCGCGAAATCGGATGTTCCGGCCAACGTCACTCATTTCCGCGTCGGCAACCGCAACGTCAAATCGATCTACGTCGAGGGGAATACCGCCTGGGTCGGAACCTCGGGCGGCCTGGTGCGCTACGACACCCGTGACGGCAGCTTCAAGCTCTTCGACACGAGGGGCGGCCTGCTCTCCAATGGCATGTTCGCCGTACGCAAAGTCCACGGCAAGATCGCGGTGGGTACCTACGGCGGCGGCCTGTCGCTGCTCGATGAGCGTTCCGAAACCTGGAAGACCTACAACATCCCGGATGGCCTCGGCGACGGCTTCGTCTACGACATCCTCTCCGCGAGCAATGGCGATATCTGGATCGCAACATGGTCCGGCGTGAATCGCGTGCGCGGCGGCAAGCTCGACGATCCGCGCCAGTGGGATCTCTTTACGGTGGCGAACACCAAGGGCGGCCTGCCGAACGACTGGGTCTACGCGCTCGCCGAGGGAAAAGGCGGCGACGTGTGGCTCGCGACCGAAGGCGGCGTGGCGCTCTTTTCCGGCGGCCGCTGGCAGAACTGGAATCACGCCAAAGGCCTGGGCGCGCCCTTTGACAAGGTGAAGAATGATATTGCTTTCAAGGCCGACCCGAGCCTCGAATCGCGCCACCACGCGCGGCAGAAGGAGGAAATGGGGCTGCAGGCCGTGAACGTCGCCTACAACCCGAACTACGTCATCGCGCTGAAGATCGACGCCCGCGGCGACGTCTGGGCCGGCACCTGGGGAGGTGGCCTCTCGCGCTTCGATGGCAAGCAGTGGGTCACCTATACGACCGCGGAAGGACTTCCGAGCAATCACGTATTCATGCTGCAGACTGACCCGAGCGGCGACCTGTGGGTCGGCACGAACAATGGCCTGGCGCTTTGGCGCGACGGCAAGGTGGTCAGAAACCTGACCGTCGCGGAGGGCCTGTTCTCGAACAACGTGTTCACGATGGCGGCGACGCCGCAGGGAGATTTCTGGGTCGGCAGCTTCGGCGGCGTGGCGCATCTTCGCGGCGCGAAAATGGGAGCCGCGCGATGATTCCCGCGCGACTGCTTGCGCTGATCGCGGGCGCGTGCCTCGCGCCGGCGGCGATGGCCGAAATCCCGCCGCGCCAGGCCGCCGCGCTCTATCAACGCATCTGCTCCGTCTGCCACGGCGACAAGGGCGATGGGCAGAGTCGCGCGCGCGCCTCGCTCTCCACGACGCCGCGCGATTTCACCGCCGAGGATGCGCGCAAGGAGCTGCCACGCGAGCTGATGATCGCCATCGTGCGGGAGGGCAAGTACAACACGGCCATGGTGGGCCGCAAGACGCGCCTGAGCGAAGAGCAGATGGAAGGCGTGGTGGATTTCATCCGCACCGCATTCATGCCCCCCGAACCGGGCACGCCGCTCGCACGCGGGTATGCCATCTACCGGCAGTCGTGCGCTTCCTGCCACGGCGACCGGGGACAGGGTGGCCTCGCGGGCCACGCCGCAGCCAAGGTCCCCGCGATCTCCCATGCCCGACCGGACGGACAGCCCTCGCGCCAGCGGATGATCGAGGCGGTGTCCGAAGAAAGGCACCTCAAAGTGACGGCCCGCGGCGGGGTGCGGCTGTCGGCATCCGATGTCGAAGCCGTCGTCGACTATGTGCGGACCGCCTTCATCGACAGCCTCGCCGATCACACCGCTTCGCGGGCGCAGTAGCTGGCCCCGATTCGGCCATTCGCGGTTCTCGCGGCGCTCGCCCTCGGCGCATGCGCGCCAGGCACGGCGCCGCTGCGAGACACCAGCGCCGTGCACGAAGCCGGTCGAGCCGTATACAACGCGCGCTGCTATTTCTGCCACGGCTATTCAGGCGATGCCCGCACGGCGGCAGCCCGCGCGCTGCGCACGCCGCCGCGCGACTTCACGCGTGCCTCGACCGACGAGCTGACCGTCGATCGCATCGAGCGCACGGTGCGCGCGGGTGTGCCGGGTACCGCCATGCCGAGTTTCGTGCATACGCTCACGTCCCGGGAGATGCGCGAGGTCGCTGCATTCGTGCACCGCGAATTCGTGCGGGACAAGGCGCCGAACACGCGCTATCACACGTCGGAGAACGGCTGGCCGGACCACGATCGCTACGCCGAAGCGTTTCCTTTTGCGCGGGGCGAGCTGGCGCTCGACACGCCTTCGGCACAGCTCGATGAAGCGCAAAGGCGCGGCCAGCGCCTGTTCCTCGGCGCCTGCATCACCTGCCACGACGCCGCTCGAACGCGCGGCGATGAACCGCTATGGATGCCGGGCGGCGCAATTCCTAAGTGAAGGAATTCGTTTCTTGCCGTTTCCGGGATTCGGTAATCGGGTCTTGCTGCAGATATCGATCGAACACGCTCGCAGCGAGCCGGGTGAGCGGCCTGCCCTCGGGCGTGACCTCGATCGCATCCTCGTAGAGCTCGACCAGGCCATCCTGCTGCATCTCTTCGATCTCGTGCAGCTCGCTGGCGAAATAGCGCTGGAAGTCGAGCCCGTGCCTGAATTCGATCGAAGAGAAGCTCACGTTGCCGAGGCACTCCAGCGAATGGATGACGTCGCGCCGGACCAGATCGTCGGCCGTCATCCGGTGGCCGCGCGAAACGGGCAGCTGCCCCGCGTCCAGGGCACCCAGGTAAGCCACGGCATCGGGCGCGTTCATGGCATAGCAATCCACGCTCGCCGTGACCGCACCCGCGCCGAGGCCGAACACGTCGAAGCGCAGATGAAACGGGCCGGCGCCGCGCTGGCCTCGGCGGACGAAAACGTCGAAGCCGGCATTCTCATAGCCGGCGCCGCACAGTGTCTCTATCGCGCAGCCAAGCAGCGCCGCCGCAGCCGGGCGATGAAGCGCGCGCGATTCGGTGCCGGCGAGGACGATGCAGCGCGCAAGCGCGCTCACTGCCTGCGCGATCAACGCGGCGCAGCCTGGGGCATCGAGCTGATCGCCGCCATGGCAGATGCTCACGTCGGGCCGCATTCCCAGGTCATCCGTCGCATCCTCCAGGGCCGCGGCGAACCGTGCCGCGTCTTGCGCATCGCCGCAGCGCAGCCGCAGGCGATCGAAGCGGCAGGCAGCGAGGTGGCGAAGGGTATCGTGCGTGGCCTGCTTGGCGTCGATCTCGATCAGCATGTCGATCTCGGCTGCGCCGAAGGCATTGCGAAGGAAATCGACGAGCGGCGGCAATTGGCCGCTTGCGACGAGAGCGGCGTCCGCGCCGTGAATACCGATGGCACGCGGTTTCTCCCCGCCCGCGAGGGACGCGAGCAGGCCCGCTTCACGCCGCACGCCATCGAGGTAGGCCGCGCTGTCGGCGCCATGGCCGCCGAGATGGACGGCCAGCGCAAGGGGGCGGCGCGCTGTTACGCGGGCGCGTGCGGCGAGCGCGGTCTTCATATCCAGTGCCCGGAAGCTCGAGGCGAAGCGCTCCGACGTCGGATAGCACGAGTAACGCCCGACGCTGAAGCGATACTTTTCAAACCAGTGGGCAAGTCCCGCAGCCTTGCGGCGATGGATGTCCATCGTCCGTGCCTTCCCCCTTATGAACCAGCGCGCTTTTCGAAGCACCACGAAGCACCATCCATGCCAAAAGGCCTGACCGCGGTATTTCCCATTTCCAGGAATCGGTGCGAAGACGTACGGCATGGCTCTTGCAAGGCGCGACGACTCGCAACGGAGAGTGCCACCTTGGCGGAAGACGATTTGCTCTGCATGCTGCAAACCATGCGCGCGCTATGCCGCGAGAACGCGGCCAACGAAGCCGCCTACGAGCCGATTCTCGAGCTTCTCGAGCGGGCGGAAAAATGCGGCGGCGGGGCGGGCGTGGCCGCAGCGCTGGGCTCGATGAAGGCGCGCGTGGTGCGCCTCTATCGAAGCCGTAACGTCGAGCCGCACAGGGAAATCATCAGCTTCCTGTCCGGGTCGCTGCGCGAGCTCGAGACGGCAGTGCGCCGATCGCCGACTAGAACATGAGCCAGGCGAGCAGGAACAGCGTGTTGTTGTCGCTCGCGTTGCGGCCGAAGCCGTCGTAGTTGGTCCGCGCGCCGTTGAACTTCGTGTACGCGGTGTATTGCGCGACGAGCCGGATGTCGCGCAGTGGAAGATAGTTGAGCTCCACGATGTAGCCGCTGCTGTCCGGGCTGCCGTTCGCGCTCCCGGCGATCGGTTCGCCATTGTTATAGAGGATTTCGTCGGCGTCGCCCCGGCTCGAGAAGTAACCGAGATTGATGCCGTACTTGTTGCGGTAGTAGTAGGTCGCCTTCGCTCTCAGCGACGCGAGCCTGTCGATGGCATTCGTTTGCGCGGTCGCGTTCCAGTACTGCTTTTCCCGGATGTAATTCATCTGCAGGGACACGCGGTGGTCGCTGAAGCCGATGTACTGGTATTGCGCGTCGAGCGCCAGGTCCTTGAATCGGTCCGTGGGTCCGCTGGGATCCATGGTGTCCGGGAAGCGATCGATGGTGAGCCCGTAAGCGCCGACCATGGCCGAATGCCGTCCGCCCCATTCGTGCTGCAGGGCAAGCCGCCAATACGGGTTGTAACCCTTGAGCGCGGTTGCCTCGTCTCGCTCGATGCCCGCGCGCAAAGCGGAGAAGAGCTTGTCTGCGCTGCGGTAAGCGCCGACCTCGGCATAGATCGTCTTGCGCCACAGGAGGTAGCCGGTGAGGCCGGCCACCTTGTAGCCGCTCTCCAAGGCCGTCGCGGCATTCGGCGCGAGCGCCACCTCCGACGATTCGAAGGGAAAGCTCCAGTTGGGAACCGTGTTGAAGACGTCTTGCAGGGTCGGCCGGTTGTGCAGGGAAACGCCGTACACCACGCCCTGGCGGCCATCCCCCACCCGGTTGGCATAGCGCAGATCGACGGATCCGAGGACGGTGCGATCCTCGATCGCCTCGTATTCCACTTCCGTGAATGCGCCGACGTGATCGGTGATCTTGCCGGCCGCAAAGGCGGTCGCTTCCTGCAGGACCACACTCCTGTCTTTCGGGAACGGGTCCGACTCATCGGGCTCGGCCTTGCGCGTCGAGGTGCGGGAGACGAGCAGCATCGCGGCGAGCGGCTGCTGGCGTCTGCCCCAGGTATAGCCGCTCAGCTTGAAGTCTCTGCCGGTCGGCGTGAGCTCAGGCCAGCTCAAATGACAGGACGAACAATCCAGTCCGGTCTGGCGCGCGAAGCTCGGCACTGCATGAGCGGAAGAACTCCCCGCCGTGAGGATGATCGCGGCCAGTGCGTTCGCGCAGCAGCGTACTTTTGTGGCCATTGGCCCCCCTGATTTCTTGCCCGACGTTTAGCAAGTCGCGGGCCAAGGCACGGAAGTTGCGGTACCCGTCGCAAGAAAGAGGGTCCATTGGAGGGACTATGGATGGGCGTGCGCTCATAGCCTGCGTGGCTGTTACGGCGGGCCTGCTCGCCGGCTGCGCGTCGGGTCCGGGCGAGATCAAGAAGGCCGAGCCCCCGGTATTCCCGCCGCCGCCCGATGAGGCGCGCTTCGTGTTCGAACGCTCGATCTACGCAAGCGGCGACGTGGTGACCCGCGACCGCAATTCGCTTCTGCGCCAGACGCTGACGGGGGAATCGGAATCAGGCGGCGAGGGCGTGGGCAAGCCCTACGGCGTCGCCGTGCGCCAGGGCAAGCTGTATGTAGCGGACTCGGTCGGCGGCGCGGTGAAAGTCTTCGACATTCCGCGCGGCCGCTATTCCACGATCGGCACCGGCGAGCTTCGCCAGCCGCTCGGCGTCGACGTCGATGCATCCGGCCGGGTCTATGTCGTCGATGCGGGCAGCAAGCTCGTGCGCGTCTATGACGCCGATGGCAGAAGCGTCGCGCAAATCGGCGGGCCGGAGGTGTTCTCGCGTCCAGCCGGCATCGGTGTCGACAGCGCCGGCGAGCGCGTCTACGTGGCCGACGCCGGGGGAGTCGACAAGCCGGAAGAGCATCGCATCCGGGTGTTCGACGCACGCAGCGGCAAGCATCTTTTCGACTTCGGCAAGCGCGGCACCGCTCCCGGAGAGTTGAACCTGCCGCGGGACGTGACGGTCGCCGCGGACGGCAAGCTCTATGTGGTCGATGCGGGAAACTTCCGCATCCAGGTCTTCGACCCGCAGGGCAAGCACCTCCTGACTTTCGGCAGCGTCGGACGTTACTTCGGCAATTTCGCGCGGCCGCGCGAGCTTGCGCTCGATGCGCAAGGCAACGTCTACGTCTCGGACGCGGCGTTCGGCAATTTCCAGATCTTCGACCCCGAAGGCCGTCTGCTGATGTTCGTCGGCAACCGCGGCGAGCGCGACGAACCGGCGCGCTACATGCTGCCGGCCGGCATCGCGGTCGATTCGGACGGGCGCGTCTATTTTGCCGATCAGTACTTCCGCAAGATCGATGTCTATCGGCCCGCGAGCCTCAAGGCGGGCGGGGGATTCGCCTCGAACAGCGAACGGGCGGCAAAGTAGTTCCTGATTCCGAGAATCGCCTTCTCAAGAGTTGCGAACGCTCGCAATGAAGATGAATTAGGTCTCGGACGGAATCGCTCTCAATGCCGCTCGACGAGCGAATGCTTTCTTTCCAAACACAAAAAACCGGCGTGGTCGAAATCCGGGCGCCATGGCATGCGGCATGCTTTGCAAGGGGGCAGGCCCATAATCAGGGAGGCAGTGAAATGAAAAAAACC
>DATDCR010000048.1:0-3078 GCA_036524215.1 Burkholderiales bacterium | reverse complement strand
TCTACAAGATCCACCACGACCAGGAGCCGGCCTTGCGCGAGCAGATGAAGAAAGTGCGCGCGGCGCGCGAGGATCTGCACAAGCTCGCGATCGCCGAACGCTACGACGAAGGCCAGGTCCGCCGCGCGGCCGACACGCAGGCGAAGGCGATGTCCGACCTTGCCGTGATGCACATCCAGACCATGCGCCGCATGCGCGATGTGCTGACGCCGGAGCAGCGCGCCAAGTTCGACCAGCTCCACGAGCGTCGTCCGGGACCTGGGCCGCGGCCGGGACAGAAATAGGCGCCACACCCCGAAAAGGGGTCAGAGCAATTTTTCCGTTACAAGTATTTCAGGAAAATTGCTCTGACCCCTTTTCCTTTTTCACTGATGCCGCTCGAGCCCGGCGCTCTGCAAACACGAGGGCAAAGACCATCAGGGCCCCCGCCGCGTTGAACCAGCGCGCCTGCGCGAAAGACTCGGCGGGGAGCATGAGGAACAGCCCCGCAAAGCCGTAATACATTCGCGCGATCGGACCGAGAGCGCGCACCGAGTAGCCCATCATCGCGGCCGACACGAGCCACACGCCCGCGACCGCGGTGAAGCTGTCGAGGGCGATCAGCCACGGATTGCCCGCGAGCAGCAGCGTGTCGGAGAAGACGAAGAGGAACGGCAGCACGAATACCGTCCAGCCAAGCGCCATCGCCGTGAATCCGGTCTTCATCGGATCGGCCTTGGCGAGGTTGGCGGCGGCAAACGCGCCGATCGCCACCGGCGGCGTGATCATGGACAGGCAGCCGTAGTACATGATGAACATGTGCGCCGCCATCGGCGTGATGCCCATCTTCACCAGCGCTGGCGCGATGAGCGTCGCCAGCAGGATGTAGACGCCGACGGTCGGCATTCCCATGCCGAGGATGATCGAAGCCACGGCCGCGATGAGGAGCAGGCCGAACAGGTTTCCGCCCGAGAGCTGCAGCAGCACCAGCGTGAGCGAGAAGCCCAGGCCGGAGTAGGTCAGCGTGCCGATGATGATGCCGGCCGCCGCGCCGATCATGAACAGCTCGAGCACCGAGAAGGCGCTCTCGCGCAGCATGTTGTAGAGGTCGGTCCAGGAGATGCGCTTGCCCTGGAAGGGGAAGATCATGGCGAGCGCGAGGCTCACCACGGTGGCGAGCAGGCCCGCGGTCTCCGGCTCGTAGTTGAGCCCGAAGAGCGCATAGACCAGCACGACGAAGGGAATCGGGAAGTACCAGCCCGCGCGCATCACCGCGCCCGGCCGCGGGATCTTTTCCTCGGGCAGGCGCTGGATGCCGCGCCGTGCCGCCTCGAGGTCGACCTGGATGAAGAGCGCGATATAGAAGAGCAGCGCCGGGATCAGCGCCGCGAGCGCCACCTTCGCATACGGCACCTGCAGGAACTCCGCCATCAGGAAGGCCGCGATGCCCATCACCGGCGGCATCAGCTGGCCCCCGGTAGAGGCCGCCGCCTCGATCGCGCCGGCGACGTGCGCGCGGTAGCCCGACTGCTTCATCAGCGGGATGGTCACCACGCCGACGGTGAGCACGTTCGACACCGTGCTGCCGGAGATGGTGCCGAAGAGCGACGAGCCGAGGATCGCGATCTTCGCCGGGCCGCCGCGGTAGCGCCCCATCAGCGCCATCGAGATATCGGTGAAGAAGGTCGAGCCGCCGGACTTGAACAGCACCTGGCCGAAGAGCACGTAGATCGCCACCACCGCGGCGACGATCTTCATCGGCAGGCCGAGCGATGCGCTCGAGTCCCAGATCGCGAAGTAGGTCAGGCGGTCGATCGGGATCGAGCGCGCCTGCAGGCTGCCGGGCAGCGTGCCGCCGACCAGCGCGAGCAGGAAGAACGCCACCGTCACGACGACGAGCGCCCACCCGGTGGTGCGGCGCAGGCCCTCGATGAAGAGGACCAGCAGCACGGCGGCGACGATCAGCCCGTCGGTCGGCCGCTGGCTCACCATGTCGGATAGCTGCGGATAGCGGATCGTCATGTAGACGGCGCAGGCCGAAGCGGCGATCGCCGCCACGATGTCGTACCACGGCACCGCGGCCTCGCGTCCGCCGCGCCCGCCGCCGGCGGGCACGTGCAGGAAGATGAGCGGCATGGCGATGGCGAGGAGACCCGTCAGGTACTGCTCGGCGTACGCGGCGAGGCCGATCCTGCGAAACAGATCCGCCGCGAGCGCGATGATGCCGAGCGTCAGCGCCACCGCCAGGATGCTGATGAACTTGCGCATGCTCTCCCCGAGGAGAGCAGATGGTAAACGAATTGCGAACATGTTCGCTTTGGGATTAGCATCGGCGCAGGAGGCATGCGCCCATGAGAAAGATTGCAGTGGTGGCAGCGCTCGCGGCGTTCTTTTCGGCGAGCGCGGTTCGGTCCCAGACGGTCAGCATCATCACCACGCCGGTCGGCTCGTTTTCCAACTCGGCGGGTTCGGCGATGGCGAAGGTGCTCGTCGACAAGGCGAAAATCCATGCCATCGTGCAGGCGCAGGCGAGCACCGGCTTCGAGGAGACGGTGAGCGGCACGGCCGACTTCAACGTGTCGAACTCGTTCGACTCGACCTTCTTCGCCACCGGCACCGGCGAGTACGAGGGCCGCGGCGCGCGCAAGAACCTGCGCTACGTCGGCGCGCTGATCCCGTATCGCGTCGCCCTGCACGTGCGCGCCGATTCGCCGGTGCAGCGCATCGCCGACCTCAAGGGCAAGCGCCTCTCCAGCGGCTTCAACGCGCAGAAGACCATCCACCGCATCATCGAGGCGCACCTCGCCAACGCGGGGCTCTCGTACAAGGACGTCACGCAGGTGCCGACGCCCAACGTCGTGCGGCAGGCGGACGACTTCATGAGCGGCAAGACCGACGCCTTCTTCTTCGCGCTCGGCTCGGCCGCCATCAAGCAGGCGAATGCGAGCGTCGGCGGCGTGCGCGTGCTGGAGGTCGACACCTCGCCGGAGGCGATGAAGCGCGTGCAGGCGATGCTGCCGGGCGCCTACACGCTGCAGGTGACGCCCAATCCGAACATCGAGGGCGTGTCGAAGCCGACCAACCTCATTGCCTTCGACA
>DATDCR010000047.1:0-4051 GCA_036524215.1 Burkholderiales bacterium | reverse complement strand
CTTTGGAAACGATCATTTTAGCGCCGGGAGTCGCCGGCCCGGCGCCGGGCGCCTACAGTGGACGAACATGAGGGAAGAAGCCGAGCGCTGGCTGAAAGAAACGTTCGAGCCGGCAGCCAAGGCACAAGAGCCGCGCAAGCCCTTCGTCACGGATGTCGGCATCCCGGTCGCGCCGCTTTACACGCCGGCGGACCTCGAGCGCATCGGCTTCGACTATCTGCGCGACGTCGGCTTCCCGGGCGAATTCCCGTTCACGCGGGGCGAGCGGCCGGGCATGAACCGCGTCGAGCCCTTCGTCGTCTCGGCCTATTCCGGCTTCGGCGATGCCGAGGCCTGCAACGCGCGTTTTCGCAAGCTGATCGAGATCGGCGCCGAGCAGATCCTCGTCGCGCTCGACCTGCCGACGCAATGCGGCTACGACTCCGACCATGAGATGTCCAGCGCCGAGGTGGGCCAGGTCGGCGTGGCGATCGACACGCTCGCCGACATGGAGCTGCTCTTCCAGGGCATTCCCGCCGACAGCATCAAGCGCATCGGCACGCTGGGCAATTCCATCGGGCCGATCGTGCTCGCGCTCTACGCGGCGCTCGGCGAGAAGCAGGGGATCCCATGGAGCCGCTACACGGTCAACCTGCAGAACGACCCGCTGAAGGAGTACATCGCGCGCGGCACGCAGATCCTGCCGCCGGCGCCGGCGGCAAGACTGGCGACCGACGCCGTCGCCTGGTGCGTCGACAACGCGCCGAACTGGTCGCCGATGACCGTGTGCGTGAACCACATCAACGCCGGGGGCGCCGGCTCGAGCCTGGGAACCGCGATCGCGCTGGCAAACGCCCGCCACTACCTGGGCCTGCTGTTGGAAAAAGGCTATTCCATCGACCAGGTGGCACCGCTGCTCCACATGTTCCCGGACGAGCGCCATGACTTCTTCATCTCGATCGCCAACCTGCGCGCGCTGCGGCGCATCTGGGCCCGGCTGATGAAGGAAGAGTACGGCGCGACCCGTCCGGAGGCGATGGCCTGCCGCACGACCGTGTACGGCCACGGGCAGGAGGCCCTCGCCGAGCCGCTCAACAACATCACGCGCACGGCTTTCGGGACGCTTGCCTACGTGCTCGGCGGCGCGTCCTATGTCTACCTCGCGAGCTACGACGAAGCGGTGTCGACGCCGAACCTCGAATCGGCGCGCGTGGCGATCCGCACGCTGCAGATCATGGCGCACGAGCACGGCTTCACCGACACCATCGATCCGCTGGGCGGCTCCTACTTCGTCGAGACGCTCACCGCGCAGGTCGAGAAGCAGATCCTCGAGGGCATGGCGCGCATCGAGCGCCTCGGCGGCGCGCTCCCGGTCATCGAGAAGGGGTTCGGCCGGCAGGTGATGACGCAAGGCGCGGTGCGCCGCCAGCGAGCCATCGACGGCGGGGAGCGGCCGTGGGTGACCGTCAATCTGTGGCCGCAGAAGCCCGACGTGCCGAACATGGCGTTCCGCGGCGATCCGAAGGCGACGGAGCGGCAGCTCGCACGCCTTGCGCAAGTCAAGGCGACGCGCAGCCGTACCGAGGTGGAGAAATGCCTGAGCGAGGTCGACCGTGCGAGCGCGGATGGTGCGAACGTCGTGCCGAGCGTGCTGAAGGCCGTGCGGGCCTATGCCACGGTCGGCGAAATCGTCGAGCTCTGGCGCAAGCGCTTCGGCACGTTCGTGCCTTCCAGGGAATTCTGAAATGAAGCGCATCCGCGTGCTGATCGCCAAGGTGGGCCTCGACGGGCACGACGTCGGCGCGCGCGTCGTGGCGCGCGGCCTTCTCGATGCCGGGATGGAAGTCATCTATACCGGCCTGCGGCGCACGCCGGAGGAAGTCGTGCGCGCCGCGATCGAGGAAGACGTCGACTGGATCGGCATCAGCACGCTCTCCGGCGCGCACCTGACGCTGCTGCCGAAGATCCGCCGCCTGCTCGACGAGCAGGGCGCCGCGGACATCCGCCTCCTCGCCGGCGGCATCGTGCCGCAGGAGGACATTCCCGCGCTGATGGAGAAAGGCGTGTCGCGCGTTTTCCTCTCCGGCACCTCGATCGCCGAGATCGTCGATTACCTGATGCAAGAGACCGCGCATGCCTGACGGAGCCCTCCCCCACGCGCTCATGGCGCAGGCCGCCCGCGCCCACGCCGAGCGCATCGCGCTTCGCTTCGGCGAGCGGGCATGGACCTTCGCCGAGTTCGACGCGGCGGTGAACCGGCTGGCGGCTGGGCTCGCTCAAAGGTTCGAGAAGGGAGCGCGCATCGCGCTCTTCATGGCGAACTGCCCGGAGTACCTGCTGCTCCAGTGCGCCATCGAGCGCGCCGGCCTGGTTCGCGTCCCGGTCAATTCGCGCGCCACGGCCTACGAGCTCGCCGAGATCGTCGCCGACTGCGAGCCAGCCGCGCTCTTCTACGACCGCGCCACCTCCGAACGCGCCCGCAGCGCGGGCATCTGGTCGCTCCGCATCGATGAGCTTTCCAGTGTGGAAAGAGATGGAACGCCGCCGGAGCGCGCGGCGCTGGACGATCTTTGCTCGATCAACTACACCTCCGGCACCTCGGGCCGCCCGAAGGGCGCGATGCTCTCGCACCGCAACTGGGCCGCGCTCTACCGCAACATGCTCATCGACCGCGACATCCGCGGCGATGACGTCCTCGCGCACATCGGGCCGCTGACGCATTCGAGCGGCACTTACTTCGTGCCGTGGTTCCTGCGCGGCGCGACCAGCGTCGTCGTCGAAGGCGCGAGCGTGGACAACCTGCTCGCCGCGATCGAGCGCCATCGCGTCACCGTGTTCACCTGCGTCCCCACCGTGCTGACCCGCATCGTGAATCATCCGGGGCTCGATCGCTTCGATCTCTCCAGCCTGCGCTGGATCGGCTACGGCGCCGAGCCTATCCCGCGCAACACGCTCGACAAGGCGCTCGCGCGCTTCGGGCCGATCCTGTCGCAGAACTACGGCCAGACCGAAGCGATGATGACCTGCACCACGCTGCCGGCGGCAGAGCATTTCGTGCGCGGCACGAGCGAGCCGCGCGTAGGCTGCATCGGGCGGCCTTATACGTTCGTCGAGATCGTGCTGCGCAGCCCCGATGGGAAGCCGGTACCGGCCGGTGAAATCGGCGAGCTCACGATCCGCTCCGACCACGTCATGCTCGGCTATTGGAGACGGCCGGAGGAAACGGCGAAGGCCCTGCGCGAGGGCTGGCTGTGGACCGGCGACCTCGGCCGCATGGACGAGCGCGGCTTCATCACGCTCGCCGGCCGCAGCAAGGAGATGCTCATCTCCGGCGGCCACAACATCTACCCGGCGGAGGTCGAGGCCGCGCTCACCGCCTGCCCCGGCATATTGGAGGCGGCCGTCGTCGCGCAAGCCGATCCCGACTGGGGCGAGATCGCCGTCGCGTTCGTTTCGCTTGCAGCCGATACGCGCATCGCGGCCGATGAGATTCGTGCCGCGGTGCGGCCGCGGCTGGGAATCAAGACGCCGAAACGGATCGAGATCGTCGCCGCGCTGCCGAAGACCGGAAACGGCAAAGTCGACAAGAAAGTCCTGCGTGAACGCCTCGCCTGACGACGTCGTCGTAACCGCGCTCGCCCGCACGCCGTTTGGACGCTTCAACGGCGCGCTACGCCATCGCACGGCCCCGCAGCTCGGTGCGGCGATCATAAATGCGGTCCTCGAGCGCGCCGGGAAGGCGATGCCTGAAGCCGTCTACATGGGCGTCGGCATGATCGGCGCCGCGACACTGACCCCCGCGCGCCAGGCCGTGCTGCTCTCGAAGCTGCCGAACGAAACGCCGTCGCTCGCCGTCGATCGGGCGTGCTGCTCCGGCATGACGGCCGTGGGGCTCGGCTTCAAGGACATCCGCGTCGGCGCGGCGCAAACGGTGATCGCCGGCGGCTTCGAGAGCCTTTCGCGCACGCCGCTGCTGATGCCGCGCTCGCGAGAGCGGCCGCTCGGCGAGGTGGTGCTCGACGATCCGCTGCTCCTGCGCGGGCCGGTCGTCGACGCGCCGATCGCCGCCTAC
>DATDCR010000046.1:0-2732 GCA_036524215.1 Burkholderiales bacterium | reverse complement strand
CCTCGTGTGCCGCGACGACCATCCGCTCGCGCGCAAGAAGAGCCTCGCCTGGAAGGCGCTCGAGCCGCACGCGGTGATCCTGCCCGGGCACGAGAGCGGCAACCGCCCCCACCTCGACATGGCGCTCGAGCGCCACAAGGTGAAGCTGCACGCCTTCTATGAAGTGCAGCGCAGCTCGACCGCGGTCGGCATGGTGGCGAAGGGCGTCGGCGTGGCCGTGGTGCCCGCGCTCGCCGTGCAGGCCGACGCTTATCCGGGCCTGAAGATGATCCCGCTCGTCGATCCGGTCGTTTCGCGCAATATCGTCCTGCTGTCGCGCACGAAAGCCCAGCTCACGCCGGCGGCGCAAGCACTCTATGATCTGATTCGCAAGCAGGCCATTTGAACCTATCATCCTGACCCCATGAGCAACCGATACGGAATAGGCCAGGCGGTCCGTCGCGTCGAGGACCAGCGTTTTCTCACCGGACACGCGCGTTACGTCGACGACATCCAGCTGCCGCACATGCTGCACGGCGCCGTCGTGATGTCTCCTCACGCACACGCCCGTATAAGGGGCGTCGATGCGAAGGAGGCATTGGCAATGCCAGGCGTGCACCTGGTGCTGACGGGCGCGGACGCGAAGAAGGAGGGTCTCGGCGCCATCCCGCCGCTTTTCATGCCGGAAGACATGGGCGGGCCGAAGGGCTACCGCACGTTCCGGCCGCTGCTCGAGCCGGCCAAGGCGCGCTACGTCGGCGACCGCATCGCCTTTGTCGTCGCCGACACGCCTGAGCTCGCGCGCGCCGCGGCGGAGAAGATCGAAGTCGACTACGAGCCGCTGCCGGCGGTCGTGAACGTCGCCGATGCGGCGAAAGAAGGCGCGCCCAAGGTATGGGACGACAACGGCGCCGGCAACCTCGCCTTCCCGCTGATGATGGGCAACAAGGAGGCCACCGACGCCGCCTTCGCGAAGGCGAGGCACACGGTCTCGCTGCGCCTCTACAACAACCGCATCACCGCCAACACGATGGAGCCGCGCGCGGCGATCGGCGATTTCTCGAACGACTCGTATACCTTGCACACCAGCTCGCAGAACCCGCACGGCGTGCGCGGCCTTCTTTGCGGCGCCGTGTTCAAGATGCCGGAAACGAAGCTGCGCGTCATTTCGCCGGATGTCGGCGGCGGCTTCGGCATGAAGGGCGACGTGTATCCGGAAGACGGCCTCGTGCTGTGGGCCTCGAGGAAGCTCGGTCGCCCGGTGAAGTGGGTGGCGACGCGCACCGAATCGCTCCTCGGCGACAACCACGGCCGCGACCAGCTCATCAGCGCCGAGATGGCGCTCGACGAGGCGGGCAAGATCCTCGCCATCCGCGCGCAGGCGCTGCACGCGGTCGGCGCCTATGTGACGAACGCCGGCGTGGTGCCGGTGCTCTGCGCGCTGCGCAATATCCCCAACGTGTATGTCGTGCCGGCGATGCTCGTCATGAGCAAGGCGACTTTCACGCACACGACACCGCTCGGGCCGTACCGCGGCGCGGGCCGTCCCGAAGCGTCGTACGTCATCGAGCGCCTGATGGACGAAGCGGCGCTCAAGCTGAAGATGGATCCCGTGGAGCTGCGACGGCGCAACTACATTCCGCCGAGCGCGATGCCGTACAACACCACCGCGAACTGGACCGTGGGTGCGCCTGTCGGCTGGACCTACGACTCGGGCGAATTCGCGAAGCTGACCGACCGGGCCGTGGAGATGGCCGATTGGGGTGGCTATTCAAAAAGAAAACAACAAAGTGAGAGCAAGGGCCGCCTGCGGGGCCGCTCGCTCATCTATTACCTCGAGGATTCCGGCGTCTTCAACGAGCGCATGGAGCTGCGCTTCGATCCGAGCGGCATGGTGACGATCGTGGCCGGCACGCATTCGCACGGCCAGGGCCATGCGACCACGTATGCGCAGCTCGTCTCGGAGTGGCTCGGCGTCCCGTTCGAGAACGTGCGGCTCGTGCAGGGCGACACCGATGCGGTGTCCTTCGGCCGCGGCACCTATGCCTCGAGGAGCGCGATGCTCGGCGGCTCGGCGCTGAAGGGTGCGGCCGACGCGATCATCGAGAAGGCGAAGCCGCTCGCGGCGCACCTGCTGGAAGCCGCTGCCGCGGATCTCGAGTTCAAGGAAGGAAAGTTCAACGTCGCCGGCACCGACCGCGGCATCCCGCTCACCGAGGTGGCCAAGGCGTTCCATCGTCCGGTCGGGCCGACGACGAAGTTCGGCATCGGCCTCGACGCGAGCGGCGGCTCCAACCATCCGCCGGCCTTCCCGAACGGGTGCCACGTGTGCGAGCTGGAGATCGATCCGGATACCGGCGTGGTCGAGATCGACCGCTATGTGGTGGTCGACGACGTCGGCAGGGTGATCAACCCGATGATCTGCCACGGCCAGATCGAAGGCGCGCTCGCGCAGGGCATCGGCCAGGCGCTGATGGAGAACGTGGCCTTCGACCAGGAATCCGGGCAGGTGCTGTCGGCGAGCTTCATGGACTATGCGATGCCGCGCGCGACCGATGTGCCGCTGCATGTCGAGATGGAGTTCATCGACGTGCCGGCGAAGACCAATCCGCTCGGCGTGAAGGGCATCGGTGAGGCGGGCTGCGTCGGCGCGCCGCCCGCGATCATGAACGCGATCCTCGATGCACTGCGGCCGCGCGGCGTCACGCACCTCGACATGCCGGCTACGCCGCGCCGCGTGTGGGAGGCGTTGC
>DATDCR010000045.1:0-2698 GCA_036524215.1 Burkholderiales bacterium | reverse complement strand
AGCCGCGCGTGCCCGGCGAGGAGATCGCCGCCGCCAAGCTTTTCCGGGTTCTACCCAACCTGGGAAAACCCATTGTCGCGGCCGTGGCCGGCCCGGCGGTCGGCATCGGCAGCACGATGCTGCTGCACTGCGACCTCGTCTTCGCCGGCGCGAGCGCGCGCTTCCAGCTCCCCTTCGTGCCGCTCGGCATCGTGCCGGAATTCGGCTCCAGCTTCCTTCTGCCGCTCGTTGCCGGCTACCAGCGGGCAGCCGAGCTCCTCCTGCTCGGCGAGCCCTTCACGGCAGAACGAGCGCGCGAAGCCGGCATCGTGAACGCCGTGGTGCCCGACGATCAGGTGCTGGGGCGAGCCGAGCAGGCAGCGCTGTCGCTCGCCGCGCTGCCGCCGGAATCGGTCCGCCTCACGAAGCGTTTCCTCAAGCAAACGCACGCAGCGGCGATCGAGGCCCGCATTGCCGAGGAAATGCGTGTCTTCATCGAGCGCCTCGCCTCGCCCGAAGCGCGCGCCGCCATCACCGCCTTCCTCGCCAGGAAGAAACCGAATTCGGGGTCAGGGCACTAACTCGATGCTGCGCTTGGCCCTCCTTCTCGTTTTCCTGCCATCGGTAGCGCAGGCAGACCTTTACCGCTGGATCGATCCCGACAGCGGCTCGGTCAAGCTTTCGTCGCAGCCGCCGGCCGACCCGCGCGTGAGTGCCGAGGTGGTGCCTTTCCGCGCGCCGCCGCCGCCACCGAAGACGGCGGCCGGGGCAGCCGCGAAGCCGGCTGCGACGACTCCTCAGGCCGCCGAGACCGTCAGCGTGCAGGCGCTCGAGATGCGCTGGCGCGAGCTCCTCGGCCAGCTCGCCGATGCGAGGCCGGAGGACATCGTGCGCAACGCCGCGCCGGCGGAAGCCTACGAAGCGGCGAGGACCGAGCTCGACAGGCTCGATCCGAATGGCGCTGCGCGCCGACAGGCCATCGCCACGCGCGCCCTCGCGCGCTTGCGCGAAGGCCTCGCCGCGCAGGGCGCCGCGCCACAACCGACAGGAAAAAAATGAGCACCATCCGAGAGCTCGAATCGCGCGTCGGCCAGGAAGTCGGCGTGTCGCCCTGGGTCCAGATCACGCAGGAGCGTATCGACACCTTCGCCAGGGCGATCGAGGACTTCCAGTGGATCCACGTCGATCCCGAGCGGGCGAAGAACTCGCCTTTCGGCGGCACCATCGCGCATGGCTTCCTGTCGCTCTCGCTGCTGTCGCATCTCTCCGAGCAGACCTTCTCGTTCTCGGATCGCAAGATGGGCATCAACTATGGCCTGAACCGCGTGCGCTTCACCTCGCCGGTGCCGGTCAATTCGCGCGTGCGGGCGCGCTTCACGCTGAAGGACTTCGAGCGCATCGAGGGCAACGGCGTGCAGGTCGTCTGGACGACGGTGATCGAGATCGAGGGCGCGCAGAAGCCCGCGCTCGTCGCCGAGTGGATCGGGAGGCACTACTACTGATGCGCTGGAAGAACAAGCCTGCCAATTCCAACTGGGGTGAATTCGGGCCCGACGACCAGCGCGGGCGCATGAACTGGGTGACGCGCGAGAAGGTGCTGCAGGGCATCGCGGAAGTGAAGGAAGGCATCACCTTCTGCTGCTCGCTGCCGCTCGACTATCCCGGCGGCCAGGTGCTGAACCCGCGGCGCGCGCCGCCGCGGCTCGCGGCAACGGTGCGCGATGGGAAACAGTTCTTCTGCCGGCCGCTGGTTGAATACAACGAGAACATGACCGACGTCATCTGCGACGACCAGGTGCTGATGGCGCTGCAGTACTCGACGCAGTGGGACTCCTTCGCGCACGTCGGCAGCCGCTTCGACGCCGACGGCGATGGAAGAGCAGAGCTCGTCTTCTACAACGGCTTTCGCGCCGGCGAAGATGTTCTTCCCGCGCAGGAAAATCCGGCTGCCGAGCCGTGGGCGAAATTCGAGGGCACCCAGGCCAAGGCGCTCGGCATCCAGAACCTGGCCGAGCACGGCTGCCAGGGGCGCGGCGTGCTGATCGACCTGCACCATCATTTCGGGCGCAAGCGCCACGCCGTCGGCTACGACGACCTGATGCCGATCCTCGAGAAGGACCAGGTGACGGTCGAGCGCGGCGACATGGTGTGCCTCTATACCGGCTTCGCCGACGTCCTGCTCGAGATGAAGAAGAAGCCCGACCCGAAGCTCGTCAACGAAACCTGCACCGGCTTGAACGGCCGCGACGAGAAGCTCCTGCAGTGGATCAGCGACTCCGGGCTCGTCTGCCTGCTCGCGGACAACTATGCCGTCGAGCTCATCGCCAGCGCGCTCACCGATCCGCTGCCGAGGAAGCAGCCCTGGCTGCCGCTGCACGAGCATTGCCTGTTCAAGAACGGCATCCACCTCGGCGAGATGTTCTACTTCACCGAGCTCGCGCACTGGCTGCGCTCGCACCAGCGCAACCGCTTCCTTTTCACCGCGCCGCCGCTGCGGCTGCCGGGTGCCGTCGGCTCGCCCGCGACACCGATCGCCACCGTATGAAAGTCGCCATCGTCACCGGCGGCTCGTCGGGCATCGGCGCGGCGACCGTGCGCGAGCTCGCGAGGCGCGGCTGGGCGGTCGCGATCAATTACGCGCATAACGCTGCGCCCGCCGAGAAGCTGGCGAAGGAATGCGGGAACGCAATCGCCGTACAGGGTGACGTGTCGAACGATG